>DATKDW010000062.1 GCA_035512495.1 Acidimicrobiales bacterium | reverse complement strand
TCGAACGGTTCCGCTGCCGCGCAAGATCCGTGACGCACAGGAAGAGGCGGGCATCGCCGAGCGGTGTGTCGCCACCGATGGGGCCGACGCCCCGCTCGAGCTGTGCGACGCCACCGTCGACGCGACGATCTACAGCTCTCCACGCATCGAGGCCGGCGGCGGCGACGCCGCGCCCGTCAACGGCGTCGGACCCGGCGTCGTCGGCTTCACCGACGACCGTCTCGACTGCGAGACGATGCCGATCGACGACTGGGTCTATGCCGGCCAGACGTTCAGCGATGTTTTCACCAGCGCCCAACAAGACACGCTTCGCGGCGCGTTCCCGACCGGCGTCTGCGACTACAGCCGCCCCGGGAACGGGTTCCAAGCAGCGCTCACGTGGCTCCGCTACCAGGACAGCGCCGGTGCCGTGGTCTACGGCGGAGTGCCCATGGGCCCGCCACCGGTGTCGGTGTACTTCGCTCCGACACGAACTGCGCCATCGCCGACAGCCGCACGCGACGGACTGCCGGCCACTGGCGGCGACCCCCGCCTCCCCGTTCTTGCGGCACTGTTGCTTGCGGGGTTCCTCCTTCGGAGCGTCACCCGCCCGGCCTGACCCGCAGTGTTCGATGCGTCGGGGTCGAGAGCTCGCTCCCGACGCTGCCGCGAAGTGCCGTCGGGGGCGCGAGATAACGGCCGCTCCAAACACCGGCCCAGCCAAACACGCCCGCCGTCCCTAGCGGCGCTTCTGCGAGCGACTCGCGCTGGACACCTCCAGGACATCAAGAACCGCGGCAGCGACCGACGCTGGATCAACGACTCCATGGAGGTGGCCGGCTGAGAACCGCTCGACCGGCCAACCGAGTTCCTCAGCCTCTGATGCGCTGGGCTCGTAAGAGGCGCTCAAGCGGACATAGCCACACGTCGCGGGCCATCGTTCGACGGCGTGGATCTCTTGCAGGAAGTAGTCCAACGACAGCGAAGGCATCTCCTCAGTGAGCTGCGCCCGTACCGCCGGATCTGGAACGAGAGCTTCCATCGTTTCCGGGCCCCACCACGAGGACCATGGTGGCAGGCGCCCCTGCGAGGAGATCGAACTGAGGAAACCGAAGAACGCGGGGTCCGCCAGCGGGACCTCGCCCTTCCTTGGCGGCAGGTGAGCGTCGACGAAGCAGAAGGCTGTCACCGGCGTGCTCACTCGGTGAGCGATCGCAGGCAGAAGCATTCCGGCACCGCTATGTCCAACTAGTACAAGCTCCGAGTCCGGGATCTGACGTGCAGCACTGTCAGCGATCGCCGCGATGGTTGCCTGCTTCTCCGCGGCACCCCGTAGATCCGGGACGGTCGCCTCGCGGCCACGGTTGTTGAGCTCCTCGGCGACGCGATGCCATGACGACGGGCCCACCAGCGGGCTATGGATGAGGACGACCACCGGCACGCCAACAGCCTGTCAGGAAACGTAGCAAGAACGAGACCCGTCCCTAACGGCGTTTCGGAAGTTGGCGCCCCGGGCTGGACCGCCTCCGTCCGCATCGCCAGGCGGGAGCCGGTTCACACCCCGAAGGCGAGCGCGCTGATGTCGCCATCGGCGTCGTATCCGTGCTCGAGCATCCATCGGACTGATCCCAGCCGCCGCCAAGACCAGTACCCGCAGATCCGGTCACGATCGACGGCCAGGCCGTAGCCGTCGAGGACCGCCTCGAGGTGTTCGTCATGTCCCACCGTGAGCACAGCGAGGTCGTAGTGGCGGTCGCCGATCCCAGTATCGCCCCAGTCGATGACCCCCGCGATCTCGGTGTCCGTCGTGATGAAGATGTGAGCAACTTGGAAGTGCCTTGATTGAACACGTCGCCGATGCGGACGACGGCACGTTCGCCGTGTGTGATGACCAGGTCGGCGAGCACCCACGGATGATGTCGCATCCGGAGGGCTTCCAGATGCGATTAGGGAGGCGTCGGATCCTGGGACCACCCTCCTCGGCCGGTTGAGCCGGTCCAGTGAGACGACGAGGTCGACCAAGGGGCCGGTCCCCGGCACCTAACACCCGCGCCGAAAAACGGCTGCGTGACGTCGGCAGACCGCACCGAGCGGCACTTCGCGCGCACGGCCAAGTCCCTTGGCCCGCGTACTCAGCGGCGGCGCTCTCTCGGAGTCTCGGCCGCTGGACCTCGCCGAGGGGCGTGCTGCAAGCCGCCTGGTGGGTCGGATCGATCCGGCGGGCCATCGGAGATCTGCCCGCGCTCGTGGATAGAGTCCTCTTCGATGCGCTCCTTTGACTGATGCTGTTCGGCACGTTCGCCGCCCCCGAGGTTCCCGAAGTCCCATCTTTCACTTCGAGACTTCAAGGAGAGCAAACGTGTCTGGCAGCACCAACCAAGGCTCACCGGCCCCCACAAGTCCGCCGCATGGCTTCGGCGATGACGAGCGAAGTGTGTTCCTTCGTCGCCGGCCACCCGCGAGCACGCTGCGATGGGTCGAGCAACGGCTCGGCGAACGCGTGACGCGGGTCGAGGCGCGCCGAGGTGGCAGCTCATCGGCTATTCACGCGTTGACCGTCGGCGACTCCCGCGTCATCTTGCGGCGGTACGTCATCCCCGACGTGATCGAAGAAGAGCCCGACATCATTGACCAGGAGCGCCGGGCCCTCCGCGTGCTGGAACGCTCGGCCGCGGTGACGCCCAAGGCGATCCTCAGCGATGAGACGGGTGTGCATGCTGACGTTCCCGCCCTGGTCATGTCCTGCCTTTCGGGACGTGTCAACTGGACCCCAGCGAACATCGAGGGGTGGCTCCGCCAACTGGCAGAAGCGCTGCCGCCAATCCATGCCACTCCCCATGAGGCGGATGACGGCATCCGCGCCTTCCGCCCGTACAGGCCCGACCGCTGGGAGCCGCCGCCGTGGTTGCGCGACCGGTCGATCTGGGATCGGGCGGTCGCGGTCTTCCATGCTCCCCCGGCCGACGATGCCGAGGCCTTCATCAACCGCGACTACCACCCGGGCAACGTGTTGTTCCGCCGCGGCAAGGTGACCGGCGTCGTCGACTGGCAGTCGGCGGCGATCGGGCCGCCCTCTGTCGACGTTTCACATTGCCGCGGCAACTTGATCGGTAGGTTCGGCCTCGAGGTGGCGGATCGCTTCACGAAGGTGTGGCAGGACGTGAGCGGCGAGGTCTACCACCCGTGGGCGGAGGCGGCGATGGCCATCGACGCGCTCGGCTGGCACGGCACCTCGGGGAGGCCACACCGGGAACGACAAGACCTCGAGACGTCGATCGCCCGCGCGCTCGCGGAACTCGGGGCATGAGCCTCGACGACCATGTGATGGGCCAGACATCGGGCGAAACGCCCGACCGCACTGAGTCGTCCACTGAACCCACGGCCAGCCTCCTGGTCGTCCCCTCGGCAGAAACGATCCCATGAAGAGGGACGAACGCCATCAGCCCGTTGCGTCGGGTCCCTCCGCCGCGGCTCGTGACTCGCGGGCGGCGCCGGCGTAGATGCCCTTGGCCATGAGCGACGTCTCGGCGTCGCGGCGGGCCTGGTAGACGCGGGCGCGGACCTCGTGGACCTCGGCGTCGGTCGGGTCGGCGTCAGCTGCCAGCTCGGCGAGGTGGCAGGCGAGCCGCAGGTCGCCGGCGTCGGCCAGCTCGCCGGCCCGACGGGCGAGCAGCAGGGCCCCGCCTGCGAGGGTCGCCACCTCGCGAGCCACGTCGGCCCTCGGCGCCGGCTTCAGGCTCGAGGGGTCGCCGTCCCACCAGCCGCCGTAGAGCCGCCAGATGTTGCGCACCACGAACTCGGGCTCGTCGTAGAGGGGCCGCAGCCAGGGGCGCTCCAGCACCTCGGGGCCGACCCGCACCTCGTGGAGGACCGTGTCGAGGGAGGCGCCGTCGTTCATGAGGGCGAGGGTGTCGGCCACCAGCGTCTCGAGGGCGGCAGCGATCTCGCCGAGCACCAGGGCCACCCGGTCGGCGCCGCCGATGGGGAGCCCGTGGGCGGGCAGCAACAGCTCGGGACCCATGGAGGCCATCTCCCGGAGGACCTGGGCCCACTCGAGAGGGTAGCGCTGCACCTTCTGGGGGTTGCCGGCGTTGGGGAAGTTCCAGATCACGAAGTCACCGGCGCAGATGGCCCGCGAGGCCGGGAGCCAGGCCCAGAGGTGGTCGTCGGTCTCTCCCCGGCCGTGGCGCAGCTCGATGGCGGTGCCGCCCACCGACAGCGAGAGGTGGTGGGCGAAGGTGGTCGTCGGGGCAGCTACGTCATCGGGGAGGAACCGTTTGGGGGCCCCAATCCCGAGTCCGGCGCGACGGGAGACGCCACCGAACTGGCGGGCATTGATGGCTCGGTTCCAGCCGTCGGTCCGCCGGTAGCGGTCGAAGCGGGCCGCCACCGCTTCGTGGGCCGCGACCCGGGGCGGACGGTGGCCCCGCTCGCGGGCATCCGCGAGGAGGGCGCCGCTGCCGCCGACGTGGTCGACGTGGCCGTGGGTGTAGACGAGGGTGTCCACCGGATCGGTGCGCCAGGTGCGCAGGGCGGTGGTGGCTTCCGCCCCGGTGCCGACGCCGCTGGCGTCGAAGCAGACCAGGCCGTCGCCGGTATCGATGCTCACCACGTGGGAGAACGACTCGACCACGGCGATGCCGTCGGCGACTTCGGAGAGCTCCTGGGTCACCCGGTTCACGGGTTCGTCGGCGACCCCGCTGTCGATGATGCGGGACGAGAGGGCGAGCAGGTCAGCCACGGGACCACCTCCAGCGTGGGTTGGGTCGGTGACGAGCATCGCGCAGCGTCAGGTGAGCCGCGTCAGGTCGTGACGACGGCTTTGCCCCAGGTCTTGCGGTCGAGGGCTTCCTCGCCGAGCGCTGCTGACCGGCGAGAAGCGGCAATCGAAGGGCCTTCCTCCTGCAGCCTGTGCAATCGTCAGCTCATGGATCTCCTCACCCGGAAGGCGGCCCCTGGGGACGGCGCAGCGATCGCCGGCGTCGTGGCCGACGCGTGGCGCAGCGGCTATCGCGGCATCCTTCCCCAGGGGTTCCTCGACCGTCTCGACTTCGCAGACCGTGTCGATGTCTGGGAGGACAGCATCCGAGCGGCGTGGAACGACGGCCGACCAGTCGATGGTCCCGAGCACGGTCCGGAGATGTTCGTTGCCGACCGCTCGGGCGAGGTCGTCGGCGTGACGACCGTGGGAGCAAGCCGAGATGAGTCGGTGCCCGACGGAGGTGAGCTGTGGATGCTCAACGTCGCTGCGGCGCACTGGGGCAGTGGGGTCGGCACCGC
This sequence comes from Acidimicrobiales bacterium, assembly GCA_035512495.1. NCBI lineage: Bacteria > Bacillati > Actinomycetota > Acidimicrobiia > Acidimicrobiales > Acidimicrobiales bacterium. Next base: position 194,400 of record DATKDW010000062.1, on the reverse strand, counting down.
GCTTCTCGACACGGCAAGGCACGCGCTGGAGCACCGAGGCTTCCATCGCCCGCTCCTCTGGGTGTTCGAAGTGAACGAGCGAGCGCGATCGCTCTATGAGCGCAGCGGGTGGCAGCCTGACGGCGCGACTCGCCACCTGGAGATCGCTGACCAGGAGCTGCTCGAGATCCGAATGCGCCTCTAGTCGCCCGAAGCGCCTGAAGCGATGCAATGGCCGATCAGCGCTGGATGGTGCGGTAGTCGCGGCCGAGGTCGTCCATCGCGGCACGGATCCCCGGACCATCGTCTCCGCTCCAGACGCACAGCGGCGCATCGAGGTGCTCGGAGGCGGCAACGGACTCCGCACCGAGCGTGGAGACCCGGTGGACCGCCGCGATCTCGGCCATGCGGTAGGCGATGGTTCTCATGGGCACGATCTCGACGCTTGCCGGCAACGTCAGGAGCTTCGAGCCCAGCACGCGGCGTTGTTCAGTCGTCCATCCGCCGGTGAGCGCCCCACCCCGAGACGACACCACGCTCTTGGCGAGCCGATACAGGTACAGGTTGGTGGTTGCAGGTTCGTGGTCGCGGAGAACACCCTCGAGACCCACGGGCACGCTGTCGGCCAGGAGGTCCCGCAGGAGGTGGTCATCGAGGAGGGCTCGTGTCACGTCGTCGCGAGGTCGGGATCATCATCGAGTGACCGGACGAACTCGGCGTGTTGGTCGCGGCCGACCAGATCCCCCAACAGCTTCCGGCCGGAGCCCTTCGGCACCGTCAACACACCGAAGCCGAGATCGATCACATCGACGGGGCCACCGCCATCGAGGTTCCATCGATGGCGAGCACCTGCCGGCAGCGACATCTGACCGGACGCAGAGACGAGGTACTCCTGAACACTCATGTCCAGCAGTCTACTTGGTGACGCACAACCGATCACCAAGCGTCAGCTGCGTCGATCTGGTGGGTCGACGGCGACGAGTGTCGGGCTGGACAACGCCGAGCCATCCACCAAACGCCCGGAGCTTGTCCACCAACGCTGGGGCTCCTCCCGCTGGTTGTGCCGCTGCGCTTCCTCCGCCGGCGTGAGGTCCGCCGGTAGGGTGCCGTCGTGATCGTCGGCGTGCTCGGGCTGGGACGCATCGGTGCGACCCACGCCGCGAACCTGGCGGATCTCCAGGGCGTGGAGATCGTGGCGTTCGACCCAGATCCGGCAGCGGCGGAGCGAACCGTCTCGACCACCGGCGCGCGAGCGCTGCCCGATCGTGACGCCGTGCTCGGCGAGGCCGACGCCGTCGTCATCGCCACCCCGACCGCCAACCACCCCGACGACCTCGCGGCGGTGGCGACAGCCGGACTGCCCATGTTGTGCGAGAAGCCCATCTCGCTGGACCTGGCGTCGACGGCGACGGCGCTAGAGGTCGTGGCGCGAGCCGGTGTCGAGGTGCAGATCGGGTTCATGCGCCGATTCGACGCCGGCTTCGTGGAGATGCGCAGGCTCGTCGAGTCCGGCGACCTCGGGGACGTCTACCTCGTGCGTGCCGCGAGCCACGATCACGTCCCGCCGCACGAGTCGTACCTCGACCAGTCCGGCAGCGTGTTCCGCGACATGCACATCCACGACTTCGACGCGGTGCGGTGGTTGACGGGGCGCGACGTCGTCGAGGTGTACGCGGCGGGCTCCGTCCTCGTCGACGAGATGTTCCGCCGGCACGGCGACGTCGACATGTCCGCCCTCGTCCTCGTGCTCGAGGGTGGCGTCCTGGCGTCGATCACCGGTGCGAGGGCGAACCCGCTCGGCTACGACCACCGGACCGAGGTCATCGGGTCGCACGACGCGGTGTGTGCCGGTTGGAACGAGCGGACACCGCTGCGATCGGTGGATCTGGACGGTGGTCGCCCCCCGATCGCGCCGTACCCGGCGTTCTCGGAGCGGTTCGGACCGGCGTACCGCGCCGAGGTCGAGGCCTTCGTCGCGCTGGTCCGGGGAGAGGGTGAGAACCGGAGCCCAGGGCACGCCGCGCTCGAGGCGCTCCGTGTCGCCGTTGCGGCCGACCGATCGCTCGCCGAGCATCGACCCGTGGCGGTCGCCGAGATCACACCGTGAGGCCCCAAGGCTTCAGCCGAGGCTGACGGTGCCTCCGGAGCAGCCGCGCCTGGTGACGTCCACCTTCGCCGTGGTCACCGGCGCCGCCTTGGTCACGTTCATCTCGGTCGGGATGCTGATCCCGGTCCTGCCCCGCTACGTCGATGGGCCCCTGGGTTCCGGCAGCGCCGGGGTGGGGCTGGTGGTCGGCTCGATCGCGTTCGCGGCGGCGGTGGCCCAGCCGGCGCTGGGCCCGCTGAGCGACCGGCGGGGCCGGCGCCTCCTCGTGGTCGCCGGCGCCGCCCTGATGAGCCTCTCGATCAGCGGCTACGCCCTGGCCACCTCGCTGCCGGCCCTGGTGGCACTGCGTCTGGTGACGGGGGTGGGGGAGGCGGGCGTCTTCGTCGGCGCCGCCACCGCAGTGAACGACCTGGCGCCAGCCTCGCGACGTGGAGAGGCCGTCAGCTACTTCTCGGTCGCCGTCTATGGCGGCCTCGCCATCGGCCCGCTGGTCGGGGAGGTGCTCCTCGAGGCGCGCGGCTTCACCACGGTGTGGCTCACCGCGGCCGGCTTCGCCGCCGCCGGTGGCCTCCTCGGCCTGTGGACCCCACCGCCGGCCGCCCGCCGCGACCCGGCGGTGCGCTCACCTCGCTGGCAGCTGCACCGGGCCGGGCTGCCGCCAGGGGTGATCCTCTCGCTGGCCGTGGTGGGGTTCGTGGGCTTCGCCGCGTTCGTGCCGCTGTACGTGGCAACGATCGGCCTGGCGGGGTCGCGCTTCGTCTTCGCCCTCTACGCCGTCATCGTCCTGGTGGTCCGCATCTTCGGCGCTCGGATCCCCGACCGGCTGGGGTCGCTCAGGGGCGCCACCGGCGCGCTGTCCTCGATCGCCGCTGGGATGTTCGTGACCTCGGCGTGGGCGGCCCCTACCGGGCTGTACCTGGGCACGGTGCTGCTCGCCCTCGGGATGGCTCTGCTGTTCCCCGCCCTCATGCCGCTGGTGGTCGACCGTGCCCCGCTGGCGGAGCGGGGGTCGGCCACCGCGACCTTCACCACGTTCTTCGACCTGTCCCAGGGCATCGGGGCCGTCGTCCTCGGGGTGGTGGTGAGCCTCACCGGCTACGGCGCGGCGTTCGCGGTGGCGGGTTGCCTCTCGCTGCTGGGCCTGGTGCTGCTCCACCGCTGGTTCGGCGGGGAGCCGGCGCCCTCGGTCGGTGGTGCCGACCGACCCGCTCGGTAGCGCATCGCTGAACTTGACAGTATGCACTGTGACAGTCACAGTAGCACTGTGACTGATCGAGGGATGACGGTGGTCGAGGAGGGCGCGGCGCTGAGCGTCCAGGAGCTCGCCGACCGCACCGGCGTTTCGGTGCGCACCATCCGCTACTACCAGGCCGAAGGCCTCCTCGACGCGCCGGTCCGGTCGGGTCGCGAGGTCCGCTACGGCGACGGTCACCGCCGTCGGCTCGAGGCCATCACCGAGCTCCAGCACCGCGGCCTGCGCCTCACGGCGATCCACGAGATCCTGCGCCACGGTGACGGCGCCGCCGCCATCGCCGGCTGGCACGGCCTCGGTGAGGCGCTGGCCCGACCGTGGAGCGACGACGCCCCCGCCCTCGTCGCCGAGGACGACCTCGCGGCTCGGCTGGCCGGCCTCCCCTCGGGGACCCGTGAGGGACTGGAGCGGACCGGCGTGGTCGAGCGCCGTGCGGACACGACACCCGTCGTCTACCTCGTGCCCAGTCCGGGGATGCTCGACGTCGCCGTCGCATCGCTCCGCCTCGGGCTTGACCTGGAGGTGGGGATGCGGATGCGGGACCTCCTCCAGGCGCGCCTGCGCGCCACCGCCGAGGAGCTGGTGGCCCGCTTCACCGAGGAGGTCAGCGTCGCCCACCTGAGCACCGAGGGCCCCGACGCGCTCGCCGGCCTGCTCGACCAGCTCCAGCCGCTGACCCGGCGCACCGTCGACCTCCTCTTCGCCCACGAGATGGAGCGGGCGCAGCGTGCCCTCCTCGACGACCTCGCCGCCGCTGCCGAGGCAGGCCCCGCCAGCCCAACCGACTCCCCCGAAGGGACCTCACGATGACCGCCACGACCGCGCCCACCCCGCCGGTGCCAACCGCAACCCAATCCGCGAACCACGTGCGCGTGGCCATCGTCGGCACCGGCTTCGCCGGCCTCGGCGCCGCCATCGCCCTCCAGCGGGAGGGAGTCGAGCACACCATCCTCGAGCGGGCCGACGACGTCGGCGGCACCTGGCGCGACAACCGCTACCCCGGCTGTCGCTGCGACGTGCCCTCGCACCTCTACTCGTTCTCCTTCGCCCCCAACCCCGACTGGAGCGAGACCTACTCGCCTCAGCCCGAGATCTTCGCCTACCTCCGCCGCACGGCTGAGGAGCACGGTGTGATCGAGCGCATCCGCTTCGGTCATGAGGTTCGCGAGGCCCGGTGGGACGCCGCCGCCCAGCGCTGGGCGATCGACACCGCCGCCGGACCGATGACCGCCGACGTCCTCATCCTCGGCAACGGCCCGCTGGCCGAGCCGGCGATCCCCGACCTCCCCGGCCTCGACACCTTCGAGGGCACCACCTTTCACTCCGCGACCTGGCGTCACGACCACGACCTCGCCGGCGAGCGCGTCGCGGTCATCGGCACCGGTGCGTCGGCCATCCAGTTCGTGCCTGAGATCCAGCCGGTCGTCGGCCACCTCACCCTGTTCCAGCGCACCCCGCCGTGGGTGCTGCCGCACCGGAACCGGCGGATCTCGCCCGCCGAGCGCGCCCTCTACCGCCGGGTCCCTGCTGCCCAGCGGGCGGTGCGGTCGATGGTCTACTGGTCGCGCGAGCTCTTCGGGACCTCCCTGCTCCGAAACGCAAAGTCGCTCGACGGCTTGGAGCGCATGGCCCGCAAGCAGCTCCACGAGCAGGTCCCCGATGCCGAGCTCCGGGCCCGACTGACCCCCGACTACAAGCCCGGGTGCAAGCGCCTGCTGCTGAGCAACGACTACTTCCCAGCGCTCGGCCAGCCCAACGTCGACGTGGCGAACGAGAAGATCGTCGGGGTCCGTCCCCACGCCGTGGTGACCGCCGACGGCGTCGAGCACGCCGTTGACACGATCATCTTCGGCACCGGCTTCCACGTCACCGACAACCCGGTGGCCAACCGCCTCCGTGGGGTGGGCGGCACCACCCTGGCCGACCGGTGGGCGTCGACCGGTGCCCAGGCCTACCTCGGCACGACGGTGCCGGGCTTCCCCAACCTCTTCCTGCTCGCCGGCCCCAACACGGGGATCGGCCACACCTCGCTGGTCGTGATGATCGAGGCCCAGCTGGCCTACATCACCGACGCCCTGCGCCTCATGGACGAGACCGGCGCGGCCAGCGTCGATGTCCGGCCCACGACGTTTGCCGCCTGGTCGGAGGAGATCCAGGCCAAGGCGGCCGGCACCGTGTGGAACTCCGGTGGCTGCGCCAGCTGGTACCTCGACGCCGAGGGCCGCAACACCACCCTGTGGCCCGACCACACCTACAAGTTCCGGGCGCGCACCCGCCGCTTCGACGCCAGCAGCTACGAGCTGACCGCGCCGCCCGTCCCGACCGAGACCACCGTTCCTACCACTACCACCGGAGGTGCCCGCTGATGGGCCGCACCGCACACATCGAGATCCGCGGCGCCGTGGCGCTGGTCACCGGCGCCGGCAGCGGCATCGGCCGTTCCACCGCCCTCGCCCTCGCCGGACGGGGCGCCACCGTCCTGTGCGCCGACATCGACGGGGAGGCGGCCGAGAAGACGGCAGCGACCTGCGGGGAGCTCGGCGCCCCTGAGGCCACCGCCCACACCATCGACGTGGCCGACCGCGGGGCGGTCGAGGACCTCGCCGCCGAGGTGCGGTCCGCCCACGGCGCCCTCGGCGTGCTCGTCAACAACGCCGGTGTGGGCATGAGCGGCCGCTTCGCCGACATGTCGGCCGACGACTGGTCCTGGATCCGCAGCGTCAACCTCGACGGTGTGGTCAACGGCTGCGCCGCCTTCGGGCCGGCGATGGTGGCGCGTGGTCGTGGACACGTGGTCAACCTCTCGTCGGGCCTCGGTTACACGCCGACCGCGACCGAGCCCGCCTACGTGACCACCAAGGCTGCGGTGCTCGCCTTGTCGCAGTGCCTCCGGGCCGACTGGGGGCCTCGTGGGGTGGGCGTCACCGCCGTGTGCCCGGGCGTGATCAACACCCCGATCATCGACCACACCCGCTTCCTGGGCGACCAGGACGATCCTGAGGCCAAGCGCCGAACGGCCAAGATCTTCCAGCGGGGCCACAAGCCCGAGAAGGTCGCCGCCGCCATCATCGACGCCGTGGAGCGCGACCGGGTGGTGGTGCCCGTCGGCTTCGAGGCCCGCATCGGATGGTTCCTCCACCGTTTGGCGCCTCTCGCCCTCCAGCAGGCCGTGGCCCGTGGAGGTCGTCGCTGATGGCTCCCAGTCGCCGGACCCTCGCCCTCACCGCCACGCTCGCCGCTGCCGGAGTCGCCGCCGTCGCCGCTCGCCGGGCCGACGCCCGCTGGGCTGCCGCGGAGGACCCCTGCCGGCCCGAGGAGCGCCTGCTGCCCGCCGGGGAGGCCCGCACCGTCATCACCGACGACGGCGCCGAGCTGGCGGTGACCGACGCCGGCGCCGGGCCGACGATCGTCCTGGCCCACGGGTGGACCAACGCCCGGGAGCTGTGGGCCCCGGTCGCCCACCGGCTCCTCCGCTCCGGCCACCGGGTCGTGCTCTACGACCAGCGAGGCCACGGCTCGTCGACGGTGGGCTCCGACGGCTTCACCATCGCCCGCCTCGGCGCTGACCTGGCGGCGGTGCTCGAGCAGCTCGACCTGCGCGGCGCGGTGCTCGCCGGTCACTCGATGGGCGGGATGACCATCCAGGCGCTGGCCTCGCACCACCTCGATGTCCTCGACGAGCGGGCCACCGCGATCGTCCTCGTGAGCACCGCTGCCTCCGGGCTGAGCCAGGGGACCCGCGACGCGACCGCGGCGACGGTGGTCGCCAGCCCCCGGCTGGCTCGTGCGCTTGCCTCGCCCGTCGGTCACGCCCTCGTGCGAGGTTCGCTGGGGAAGATGGTGTGCCGGAACCACCTCGTGCTCACCCGCGACCAGTTCCTCGCCTGCCCTCCAGAGACCCGGGCCGGTCTGCTCACTGCCATGCAGGCGATGGACCTCCGCGAGGGCATCGCCGCCATCGGGGTGCCGGTCACCATCCTCGTCGGTCCCCACGACCGGTTGACACCGCCAGGTCGGGCGGCAGAGCTGGCCGACGTCATCCCCGGGGCAGAGCTGGTCACTCTGGACGGCTTTGGTCACATGCTCCCGATTGAGGCCCCCGACCAGGTGGCGGCGGCCATCGAGGCCGCAGCAATGGAGGCCGCTTCCGCGGCATGAGCCGGCGGCGTCACCGCGACCCGAGCAAGGATTCGCGGTGTTCGCGGTTGATCGCGGCATCTCTCGCGCACTCATGTGCACCGGTCCGTCCAGCGACCGGCAGGTGAGGGGAGTGGCGATGCAGGCACGACGCAGTCTGGCGGTGGTGATCGGGGTCCTCCTCGTAGCCGGTCTGGTCGTGGCGGTGAGCGCCGACGGTGGCGACGACACGGCGCCGGTGACGGCTGCCCTGGGGACCGGATCCGAGACGGCGGGAGCGGGCGCGCCCTCGGCGTGGCGCCTCCGAGCGCGACAGCCTGACCCCGTCGTCGAAGCCGGCGAGGGCCGACCGGACCCGGCGGTCCCGCCCACACCTGTCGCCGTGGCGCCGGTCTCGCTGCGGGCCGCCGGCACCTGTCAGGAGGTCCTGGCCGACCTCAAGCGAGAGGGCCTCGAACGGGTCACGCCCTGGGGGCTGCCGGGGATCGGCGGCGCCGCCACCATGCCCGAATCGAGCGCCGACGGGTCAGGCGGAGGACAGGCGACGGCGGGGTCGGGTGGTGACGGGGGGTACTCGACCACCAACGTGCAGGAGCAGGGGGTCGACGAGCCCGACATCGTCAAGAACTCGAGCACGCGCATCGTCACGCTCTTCGACGGCCACCTGCGCGTCCTCACCCGCGAGGGGAGCGGGCTCGCGGTCGCGTCCACGGTGGCGCTGGGCGTGGGGTACGACGCCGAGATGCTCCTCGTGGGCGACCACGCTGTGGTGATCAGCCGGGTGCGGGCCGATCGGCCGGCGACACGAGTCGTCGTCGTCAACGTCGGCGACGCCGCGGCCGCCACCGTCACCAGTGACGTGACCGTGTCGGGGCACCACGTGTCGGCTCGGTCGGCCGACGGGGTGGTCCGCCTCGTCGTGGCCAGCGACGGGCCCTCGCTGCGCTTCACCCACCCGGCGGGACGAGACGACGCAGCGGTTGCCGAGGCGCTCGCCCGCAACCGGGAGGTCGTCGACCGTTCCTCCCTCGGCGACTGGCTTCCCGAGGTGGCAACGCCGGCCGGGTGCGGGGGCGTCCTCACCCCGGGGACCTTCTCCGGGTTCGGGACCACCACGGTGCTGACCCTCGACCCCGCAGCCGGCGAGCTGGTGGACTCGACCTCGATCGTCGCTGCCGCCCATGAGGTCTACGCCAGCAGGAGCCACCTCTACGTGGCGGCAGGGGTGTGGCCGGACGACGGGCGCGCGCGCCCCGGGGACGAGGTGACCCACGTCCACCGCTTCGACGTGCGCCAGCCCCACCGCACTCGCTACGAGGCGTCCGGTGCGGTCGCCGGTCACCTCCTCCGCCCGTTCCTCGGCGGCGGCGGCGGCAACTTGGCGCAGTGGGCCATGTCCGAGCACGGCGGCGACCTGCGGGTGGCAACGACGCTCGGGGATGGCGACGCCAGCACCAGCACGGTGACGGTACTCCGCCAGGAGGGCGCAGCCCTGGTGCCGATCGGCGCCGTCACCGGGCTCGGACCGACCGAGCGGATCTACGCCGTGCGCTTCATGGGCGACCGTGGCTACGTGGTGACCTATCGCCTGGTCGACCCGCTCTACGTCATCGACCTCGCTGATCCCCGCGCTCCCAGGGTGCTCGGTGAGCTGAAGGTCCCGGGGTTCTCGGCCTACCTGCACCCCGTCGGCGACGGCATCCTCCTCGGGATCGGCCAGGACGACCCGGACGAGGACGGCATGGTCGACGGCACCCAGGTCTCGCTCTTCGACGTCACCGACGCCACCCGCCCGCGGCGCATCGCCCACCTCCGCCTGGGCGAGCGGGGTACGTTCTCGGCGGTGGAGAACGACCACCGGGCCTTCACGTGGTGGCCGAGCCCGGGGCGCGCCGTCCTGCCCCTGTTCGACGGCCGGGGCTTCGACGGAGCGGTCGCCCTCGAGGTCACCACCTCGTCGATCTCCGAGGTGGGCCGCGTCGAGCACCGCACCGGTGAGGACGGGACCTGCACGGTGTCGATCCGCCGGTCACGCGTCATCGACGGTGCCCTCTACACGTTCTCTGCCGCAGGGGTCCGCGTCGACGACCTCGACGACCTCCGGCCTCTGTCCGCCCTCGAGTACGACGACGCCGTTCGCTGCGAGCCGCCCCCCGAGCCGCCGCCGTCGTCCACGACCACCACGACGACGCCCGGGTTGCTCCCCGGGCCCGGCAGCTGACGCCGGCCGTGTGTTCGCGGTGAGCGATGACGCGGCCTGGCTGCGCGCGGCTGCCACCGGCGACCACGCTGCCGTCCGCCGCCTCCTCGACGAGGCCGGACCGGTGCTCTACGGCTACGTGTTCGCGAGGGTGGGCGGGGACGATGAGGCGGCCGCCGACATCGTCCAGGACACGTTCCTGGAGGCCATGCGTGGCGCGTCGTCGTTCCGGGGCGACTCGGCGGTCACGACCTGGCTGTGCTCGATCGCGTCCAGGCGCCTGGCGCGCCACTACGAGGCCGAGCGACGGCAGGCGGAGGCGCGTCGCGGCCTCGCAGCGGTGCCCGAGCCGCCGGAGAGCACCGGCTTCGACGTGATCACCGAGCGCGACGCGGTGGTGCGTGCGCTCGGGCGCCTGTCGGTCCCGCACCGGCAGGTCCTGGTGATGAAGTACCTCGACGGCCGCGCCGTCGCCGAGATCGCTGCCGACCTCGGCCGCACGCGCGTGCAGGTCCAGTCCCTCCTCCAACGGGCGCGCGACGCCCTGCGCGTCGAGCTCGAGGTGGCGACGTGAGCGAGCGGGACCTCGCCGAGCTCTTCGAAGGGATCGACCGGCCGCGTCCGCTGCCGCCCCTCCTGAGAGCGGACCTCGAGATCGGGCTCACGGGGGTGGCGCCCGTCCTCGTCGGTGCTGAAGCGGCCCGGCCGGTTCCCGAGGATCTCCGCCAGCGGCTCGAGGCGTCCCTTCTGCCCGCGCCACCCATGCCGCGTCGCCTCCACCGGCGGGTGACTGCCAGCCTCGCCGGTCCGCCGCCCGCCCTCGTGCGCCTGACCGCCGCAGCCGCCGCGATCGTCGTCCTCGCCGGGCTCCTCGTGACCGCTGGCCGCGACGCCACCGACGATCGGGTGGCGACGTCGCCCACCGCACCGGTCGAGCCCCGGGCCGGGGTGGACAGGGAGGGGTTGCCCGGTCCCGACGGCGCCGGTCCGGCACCGGGGGCGCCGGAGCCTCCGCCGTTCGTGGCGCTCCCGCCACCGGGCGCTCCGGAGGGTGGGGCATCCCCGTCGGCCGGGGGTCAGGCCGGCGGACAGGCCGACGCCGGCGGCGGGGGTGGATCCGGCGGGGACGTGTCGGCCGGCCCGACCGCGGGCGGGGCGGATGAGCTGCTCGTGGTCCTCGACGGCGACGGCTCCGTGGCGGCCGAGGGGTTCCGGGCCTACCTGCGGCTGCTCAACGAGGCCGGAGGGGTCGGCGGCCGGCCTGTTCTCACGGTGGGCACCGATGGCCCCACCTCGGGGGCGGTGGCGTCGGTGAACCTCGGCGCCGCCGCCGTGGCCGCCGACGGCGGTGCGATGCCGCCGTGGGTCGAGGGCGTGCTGTTCGAGACCCTGCACGTCACCGACGCGCCGCTGCGGGGCGCTGTCACCTCCCTCGCCAGTCCGCTCGAGGCCCAGGCCCGCCTCGCCGTGGCCCGCGCCTACCCGTCATCGGGTGTCGGCGAGCGTGCTGCGGTCTACGTCGACGCGGCGTCGCCGTGGGGCGAGGTGGCGGGGGCGTTCGAACGTGCCCTCCGCGACCGCGGGGTCACGCCGCTGCGGGTCCCGTTCGACCGAGGCGCGCCGACGCTCGTCGCCGCCGACGCCGCCTTCCTCGCCCTGCCACCGGACGCGGTCGCCGCCTGGCTGGCCGTGGCGTCGGGACGCCCACCGCCACGGTCGGGGACGTGGGGTGTGGGCTCGGCGTGGATCGATGCGTCCGTCGACGACGCCGCGGCGGCGGCCTTGCAGGTCCTGTCGCCCTATGCGCCGGCGCGCGGCGAGGAGCTCGACGCCCTGCGCGACGCGCTGGGCCACCCGCTCTCGGCCGAGGCAGTGCACGGCTGGGTCACCGCCAAGGCCATCGCCTTCCTGCTCTTCGACAACGGCGGGGCGGTCCTCGACGAAGCGTCGCTCGACCGGCTGGTGGGGTGGTCGTCGTCGTGGTCACCGCCCTTCGAGGTGCGGCCGGGGACCCGGGCGCGCACGCCCGAGGCGGTGCCCCTCCGTCCCGAGCAGGGGGCCTTCCGGGCCGACGGGCCGTTCGAGCGCGCCCCGTCGTGACCGATGGTCCCTCCGGCCCCTCAGCCCTCCTCGGTGAGGAAGTCGATCAACGACTCCACGGCGCCGACGAACGACGGCTCGAGGTCGGCGTAGCTCTCAACGCTGGCCAGGATGCGTCGCCACAGCGCACCGGGGTGGTCCTCGTCGAGGGCAGCGCAGATGCCCTCCTTCCACGGACGGCCCTTGGGCACCACCGGCCACGCCTCGATGCCGACCACGTGCGGTCGGACGGCCTGCCAGACGTCGACGTAGGGCGTGCCAGTGACGAGGACGTGCGGGTGGGTGACCTCGGCGACCAGTCGTGCCTCCTTGCTGCCCGGCACCAGGTGGTCCACGAGGATCCCCAGGCGCCGGCCCGCCGTCGGGGCGAAGGCCCGGACGACGCCAGCCACGTCGTCGAGGCCGTCGAGGCGCTCGACCACGATCCCCTCCACCCGGAGGTCGTCGCCCCAGACGCGCTCGACGAGGGCGGCGTCGTGGATCCCCTCCACGAGGATCCTGCTGGCCCGCGCCACCTTGGCCGGCGCCGGACCGACCGACACGGATCCCGAGGCGGTGCGCGCTGGCGCTGACGAGGCGGAAGTTGGCTGGGGGCGGACCAGGCTGACCACCCGCCCGTCGACGCTGAACGCTCCGGGCGCCAAGCGGAAGAGGCGCTCGCCGCCGGTGGGCGTGCGCAGCACAGCGGCGTCGCGTTCGACGCGGATCACCGCGCCCCGCATCCCCGTGGCACGGTGGACGACCCGCAGGCCGGCGGTGGCCTCGACGTCGGGGTACGCCGCACGGGCGCGTTCGGGCCCGTCGACCGGTCCGCTCAGGATGCCGCCACGCCGTCGCCGCTCCATGGGCGGGCGAACCTAGACCACGAGGGTCACTTGGTGAGGGAGGCCAGGATCTCGGCGCAGGTCTGACAGACGGGGTACTTCTCGGGGAGGCGGTTCGGCACCCAGCGCTTGCCGCAGAGGGCGACGACGGGCTCTCCGGTGACGTTGGAGCGCACGGCATCGACCTTGTTCACGTAGTGCGCCATGCGCTCGTGGTCGCCGTCGTCGAGATCGGGCTGGACGGGCGCGACCTCGGTGGTGGTGTCGCTCATGGGCTCCATGATGCCCCAGCGACGCGGCACCGCGGGTGCGGCGGGCAGGTCTGCACTGTTCGCGGCAGCGGCCGTGCGACGATGGGCGGGTGAGCGAGGAGACCGACCGTCCCTCCCGGGCCGACGGGTGCCCGGAGTGCGGCACCCCCGTGTGCCCCCGCCCGGCCGACGACGCCCGACGCACCGCCGCCCTCGAGCGGGGCTCGTGCACCGGGTGCGGCCTGCAGCTGGTGCGCAACCGCGACGCCCCCTGGCGCGAGATCCGAGGCTGAGGTCACGCCCCGCCGGCGCAGCCCTTCTCGCCGTCTTTCTTGACCCACGGGTCAAGTCGAGGGCTATGGTGTCGGCAACTGGTCGCCACGAGCGGCTCGCGCGACACCAGCACAGGGGGATGCCAATGCCGTACGCCGAGGGGCGCGTCTTCTACGACGCCGACAGCCACCTGATGGAGCTGGGCGACTGGCTCGCCGGCTACGCCGATCCCGACATCCGGGAGAAGCTCCGGCCGATCACGGGTGCCCCCGGGTTGAGCGAGCTGCTCGACAAGGCCCAGGCCCGCGCCGCGGCGCGCGCGGAGGACCCCGAGGCGCTGGCCAAGGGCGAGGAGCGCCTGATGACCGACAAGGGCTGGCTGGCCATGGGAGCCTTCGACCCCGCCGAGCGGAGCCGGGTGCTCGACCTCCTCGGCTTCGAGGCCCAGCTCGTGTTCTCGACCTTCGCACCGGTCCAGTACGGCGGGCGTGACCTCGACCTCCTCTACGGCGGCACGCTCGCCCACAACCGGGCCGTGGCCGACTTCTGTGCCCACGACGAGCGCCTGCTCCCGGTGGCCAACGTGCCGCTGGTCGACCCCGACCGTGCCCGGACCGCGCTCGATGAGGCCCTCTCCCTCGGTGCCGCAGCGGTCATGGTGCCCTCCACAGCGGCGGGCGACCGCTCGCCGACCCACCCCGACCTCCACCCCTTCTGGGCGACCCTCGAGGAGGCAGGGGTCCCGTTCGTGAACCACATCGGTGGCGGCGGCAAGATCCTCGACCGTGCCTTCCACAACAACGACATGCCGGTCGTCGACCACCTTGGCGGCGGCGAGAACATCCGCGCCAAGGACTACATGGCCGTCCACCACTCGCCCGAGGTCTTCCTCGCGGCGATGATCCTCGACGGGATGTTCGACCGCTTCCCGGACCTGCGGGGCGGCTGCATCGAGCACGGTGCGCTGTGGGTCCCCTCGTGGATGCGGCGGCTCGACCTGGCGGTGAAGTCCTTCGCCCGCACCGAGGAGCCCCTCCAGCGACTCGAGCTGGCGCCGTCGGAGTACGTCCGCCGGCACCTCAAGTTCACCCCCTTCCCCGACGAGCCCGTCGACTGGCTCATCGAGCAGGGCGGCGCCGAGCTCTTCCTCTTCTCGTCCGACTACCCCCACCCCGAGGGCGGCCGCGACCCGCTCCGCAAGTTCCGCGGGTGCCTCGAGGGCGTTGACGACGAGGCGCAGGAGCGCTTCTACGCGGGCAACTTCGCCGAGATGATGGGGATGGCCCCGGTGACGGTGGCGGCCTGATCGCCGCGCCTGACGGAGGGCCGACTAACGGCCGCTGACGGAGAAGTGCATGTAGTCCTTCGACGAGCGCCAGTCCCCGCCCCAGGACCAGCCCACGGCGGCGAAGGCCTCGACGACCGGGCCGCCCGCCTGGATCATCCCCGGACGGTCGTCGGCGCGGTCGACGTAGGTCGAGGCCAGCTCCGGGATCACCATGTCGTCGCGCACGTAGGGGTTGTGGAACGGGTTGATGTCGACCGCCCGGCCGTAGGCGTGCTCCGACCAGGTCGGGTCGGCGGCTCTCGAAACCCGGCACACGAAGGCGCCCGTGTTGTTGCCGTCACCGGTGGGGTGGGCATCGAGCTCGTGAGCCTCGGTGATGCGCATCTCCTCGATGGGGAAGCGCGCCTCGTGGACTCGGCGGAACACCTCGACGACGTCGTCGGCGTGGTCGGCGTGGACGAGGAGCTCGCCGGTGTGGTGCAGCCCGTCGAAGCCCCAGTGCGACACGTTCAGGTACCGCAGCTCGTCGAGGCCGACAGGGCAGGTGTCGTTGTACGTGGATCGGGCGACGACGTCGGGTGCCACGACGCTCACGCTCGAGGCATAGCGGTCGTCGGCGGGTGGGGGCAGCTCGGAGGGCGTGGCGAGCGCCCGGGGGTCGAGCTCGGGTGGGGTGGGCTGGATCTCGCCGAGCCCGTCGGGCCGAAGGGGGAGCTCGCGGGTGCCGAGCCACGCCGGGCGGGCGAAGGCGGGGTCCACGGGCTGGGTCGTCTCCTCGAGGGCCTCGCTGTCGGTCTCGGCCGCCGGTCGCGCCTCGGTGGTGGTGGGTGCGGGCGTGGTGGTGTCTGCGACCCGCTCAGGGGCGGCATCGTCGCCGCCGCCGCAGGCCGTGGCGAGCAAGGTGAGGGCGACGCCTACGGCGGTGTTGCGGAGGGGGAGGGGAGACCACATCGCCTGACGACGGTACCGGTGCCCGCCGTCGATGCGACCGCGCCCTGGCGGCGCTACCTCGGCCCGATGGTGGCCACGTGCATGACCGGGTGGCCCTCTTCGTCGGAGGCGACGAGGTCGACGTGGAGCCGCAGTGACCAGTCGTGGTCGCCGTCGGGGTCGGCGAGGACCTGGTGCACGTCCCAGTGGTCGGGGTGCTCCTCGACCTGGAACAGGGCCGGGCCGCGGGCGTCGGGCCCGGTGCCCACGGCCTCGTGCTCCTCCCAGTACGGGTTCATTGCGGCTGCCATGTCCTCGACCGCCATGGCCTCACCGGCGTCGAGCTCGGCGATGGAGCCGTAGCGGCGACGGGCCAGCAGCTCCACCCGGCGGAAGGCGTCGTTGCGCACCATCACCCGGAAGGCCCTCGAGTTCTCGGTGACCTTCGGGGGCTCCTCGGGGAGGCGGACCGCGGTCGGGTCGGCGGCCATCTCCTCCACCGCCACCTCGGGCTGGCGGAGGCGCTCCCACTCGTCGACCAGCGAGGAGTCCACCTGGCGGATCATGGCGAGGAGCCACTCGGTGACGTCGTAGACCTCATCGGTCTTGGCGTCCTCCGGCACGTTCTGCACCAGGCCCTTCCAGGCGTCGGTCAGGTAGCGCAGCACCAGGCCCTCGGAGCGGGCGAGGCCGTAGTGGTCGATGTACTCAGCGAAGGTCATGGCCCGCTCGTACAGGTCGCGGGCGATGGACTTCGGCTTGATGTCGTGGTCGGCGACCCAGGGGTGCAGTGCCCGGTACTCGTTGAACATCCCGTAGATCTCGTCCCGCAGCGGCTTGGGGTGCTCGAGCTGGTCGAGCACCTCCATGCGCTCCTCGTACTCCATGCCTTGCATCTTGAGCTCGGCGACGACCTCGCCCTTGAGCTTGGAGAGCTGGGCCATGAGCACCACGTTGGGGTTCTCGAGCGTCGCCTCGACCATCGTCAGCACGTCCATGGCGTACGCCGGCGCCTCCCGGTCGAGGTGGCCGATTGCCTCCAGCACGAACGGCGACAGCGGCTGGTTGAGGGCGAAGTCGGCCTGCAGGTCGACGGTGACCCGCACGGTGCGACCGTCGGGGTCGGGGCGCTGCAGCTGCTCGACGACACCCGACGAGACGAGCGACCGGTAGATGGCGATGGCCCGCCGGATGTGCCGTCGCTGGGCGGGGCGCGGGTCGTGGTTGTCGACGAGGATGCGCCGTACGGCCGCGCACCCGTCGCCGGGGCGGTCGAGCACGTTGAGCAGCATCGAGTGCGACACGCCGAAGCTCGACGTGAGGCGTTCGGGCGGGGCCGACACGATCTTCTCGAAGGTGTCGTCCGACCAGCTCACGAAGCCACGCTCCGGCGGCTTCTTGCGGACCAGCTTCTTCTTCTTCTTGGGGTCGTCGGCCGCCTTGGCCACGGCCACCTCGTTGGCCACCACGTGCTCGGGCGCCTGGACCCACACCGTGCCCGACGTGTCGTAGCCGGCCCGTCCGGCCCGACCGGCGATCTGGTGGAACTCCCGGGCGCTCAGCAGCCGCGAGGAGGTGCCGTCGTACTTGCACAGCTGGGTCATGAGCACCGTGCGGATGGGGACGTTGATGCCGACGCCGAGGGTGTCGGTGCCGCAGATCACCTTGAGGTGCCCCTCCTGGGCGAGCTTCTCGACCAGGAGCCGGTACTTGGGGAGCATCCCGGCGTGGTGCACGCCGATGCCGTGGCGCACGTAGCGCGACAGGTACCTTCCGAACCCCGGACCGAAGCGGAAGGCGCCGATGGCTTCGGCGATGGCCGCCTTCTCCTCCTTGGTGCACATGTTGACGCTCATGAGGGACTGCGCCCGCTCGGCGGCTGACGCCTGGGTGAAGTGCACGACGTAGACCGGTGCCCGCCCGGTCTCCAGCAGCTCCTCGAGGGACGCGAGCAGCGGCGTGCGGCGGTACTCGAAGTCGAGTGGTACGGGCCGCTCCACGCTGGTGACCGTGGCCGTCGCCCGGCCGGTGCGCTCGGTGAGCTCGCGCTCGAAGCGGCTCACGTCGCCGAGCGTGGCCGACATGATCACGAACTGTGCCTGGGACAGCTCGAGCAGCGGGACCTGCCACGCCCAGCCGCGGTCGGGGTCGGCGTAGAAGTGGAACTCGTCCATGACGACCTGGCCGACATCGGCGGTGGCGCCCTCGCGCAGGGCCCGGTTGGCGAGGATCTCGGCGGTGCAGCAGATGACCGGTGCCCCGGGGTTCACCGACGCGTCGCCCGTGACCATCCCCACGTTGTCGGAGCCGAGCTGGCGGCAGAGGGCGAAGAACTTCTCCGACACGAGCGCCTTGATCGGCGCGGTGTAGACGCTGCGTCGTCCCTCGGCCATGGCGGCGACGTGCGCCCCGAGGGCGATGAGGGACTTCCCCGACCCGGTGGGGGTGGCGACGATCACGTTGCTCCCGGCGTAGGCCTCGAGCAGGGCCTCTTCCTGGGCCGGGTAGAGCTCGATGCCCTCCGACGCCACCCAGGTGGTGAACGCCTCGAACGCGGCGTCGGCGCCGCAGCCGGCCGGCAACAGGTCGGTGATGGTGGGGGCGGTGGAGGTCATCGGCAGGCAGGGGAGGCGATGTCTCGACGGTAGCGACGTCGCGGCCGGTCGGGTGCAGGCAGACTCGGGTGATGGCCGATCCGGTGCTGATCAGCGACCCGGGCGACCCCCGGGTCGCCGAGTACGTGGGCCTCACCGACGCGGCCCGTCGCCGCCTGGGGGCTGGCACGTTCATGCTCGAGAGCGAGCTGGTGGTGCGCCGGGCCATGGCCGCCGGGGTGGCCCTGCGGTCGGTCCTGGTGACGCCGCCGCGGCTGGCGACGCTGGCTGACGACCTGATCGACCTCGACCCCGACGTGCCCGTCTACCTGGCCGACCAGGCGGTGATGAGCGCGGTGGCCGGCTTCGACGTCCACCGCGGGGTGCTTGCCTCGGCCGACCGGCCGGCGGCCTCGACCGTGACCGACGTGGTCGCCGGCCACGACCGCATCGCCGTGGTGGAGGGCCTCACCGACACCGAGAACCTGGGCGCGGTGTTCCGCAACGCCGCCGCCCTCGGCGTCGGCGCCGTCGTCCTCGACCCGGCCTGCACCGACCCGCTCTACCGCCGCACCGTGCGCGTCTCCATGGGCTACGTGCTGGCGACGCCGTGGGCGCGAGCCGACGCCTGGCCCGACGCCCTCCATGACATCCGCTCAGCGGGGTTCCGGTTGCTGGCCCTGACCCCGCAGGGCGCCGAGCCGCTCGACGATGTGGCGGCCCGGCCGGGCGAGCGCCTCGCCATCATGCTCGGGGCCGAGGGCCCCGGCCTCAGCGAGGCCGCCCTGGCCGCGGCCGACCAGCGCGTCGCCATCCCGATGGCCGAAGGCGTCGACTCCCTCAACGCGGCCACCGCCGCCGCCATCGCCTTCCACCACCTCCGCCCGCCGCGCGGTTAACGCAGGTCGAAGCCGACCTCGAAGCGCTCCACGGCGGTGGCGAAGATGCTGGCTTCCAGCTCGAGGGGCCCGAGGGCGTGGAGGTTGGTGAAGCGCCGGGCGAGCTCTTCGAAGAGGATGCGCAGCTCGAGGCGGGCGAGGGGGGCGCCGACGCAGACGTGGGGTCCGAAGCCGAACGCCACGTGGTTGTTGTGGGCGCGGGCGACGTCGAAGCGGTACGGATCGTCGAAGACGGCCTCGTCGCGGTTGGCGGAGGGGTACAGCAGGATCACCCGGTCGCCGGTGGCGACGGCGGTGTCGGCGATGGTGGCGTCGGCCGTCGCGGTTCGGAAGAAGTTGTTGAGGGGGGTGACCCAGCGGATCAGCTCCTCGACGGCGTGCGGCACGAGGGCGGGGTCGGCGGCGATCGCCTCCCACTGCTCGGGGTGCTCGCAAAGGGCGGCGATCCCGCGGGCGATGACCGTGCGGGTGGTCTCGGCCCCGCCGGAGATGAAGAGCCCGGTCTCGTGGAAGATGGTCTCGCCGCTCATGGGGCAGCCACCGACCTCGGCGTTGGCCCACACCGAGACCAGGTCGTCGGCCGGCTCCTCGCGGCGCGCCGGCACCACGTCGTCGAGCACGGCCTGGAACTCCTGGCACGCCATGATGAGGTCCATCGCGACTTCGG
The DNA here is from genome assembly GCA_035512495.1 of Acidimicrobiales bacterium. Classification (NCBI taxonomy): domain Bacteria; kingdom Bacillati; phylum Actinomycetota; class Acidimicrobiia; order Acidimicrobiales; species Acidimicrobiales bacterium. The sequence continues at coordinate 174,899 of DATKDW010000062.1, read as the reverse complement.
GCTCGCGCGTCATGCGGTCGATGCGCATCAGGCGCTCCGACCACGATCGCACCTCGGGCCAGGCGTCCTCGGGGAAGCCGAGCAGGTGGGCGGTCAGCTTGCAGGGCAGCGGGGCGGCGAGATCACCGACGACCTCCATCCGTCCGGCCTCGGCGATCGAGTCGAGCAGCCCGGTCACCATCGAGCGGATGGTCTCCTCGTGGCGCAGCACGGCTTTGGGGGTGAACCGGCGGGCGACGAGGGCCCGCTGCTCGGCGTGGCCAGGGTCGTCCTGGGCGATCATGTTGCTCTCGGACGGGCTGTGGAACGAGCGGTAGCCCTGGCCGCTGACGAAGACCTTCGCCCGCCGCTCCACGTCGATGACGTCGGCGTGGCGGGTCACCGCCCAGAGCGCGTTGGCCTCGTCGCGGTAGACGGGCTCGTTGGCCCGCATCCAGCGGAACGCCTCGTGCATGGCGTCGAGGTCGACGTAGAAGCTCGGGTCGAGCAGGTCGGCCGTGGGGCGGTCGGTGGTGGTCGGCGCAGTGACTGACATCGTCGTCAGCCTAGGCGATCGGACCGTCGTCCCGGGGGCCCGTCGAGGAGCTACACCGTCTCAAGGAGCGCCGACGCCAGTCGTCTGCCGGTACTCCCTTGGAGCGCTCCCGTAGCGATCCTTGAACGCGTGGCAGAAGTGGCTGCCGTCAGAGAACCCCCAGCGATGAGCGATCGCAGAGATGGGCAGGTCGGTGTCGACGACGTCGCAGCGAGCGCGAGCCAGACGACGGGCCCGAATCACCTCTCCGAGCGTCTGACCGACGTCGCTGAACGCGCGGTTGACGGTGCGGCGTGACACGCAGTGCGCTGCGGCGATGGTGTCGAGTCCCACATCGCCGTGGGGGAGGTTCCGGTCGATGTAGCGTTCGATGACGGCACGCAGAGCAGGGCGTGCCATCGCTGTCGACGGCACGCCAGCCTCGCTGCGCATCGCCCCGCCGAACAGCTCCAGCGTGGCGTTTCGAGCGGCACTGACCGCGACCGGCTCCAAGTTCGCCAGGGAGCGGATGGCCTCGAGGTAACCGGTCAGGAGCTGCGTCGCAGGCGATGCGCCGTGCAGGACCGTGCCGGCCTGCAGCCACGCGCGCGCGTTGACCTCGTCCAGCGCGGCACTGGGGATCAACAGGCTGCGCTTCGTCAGCCGCTCCCACACCGCGAACTTGGCGGGCATGGTGCTGTCCCAGGCCACGACATCGCCGGTCTTCAGATTGGCTTCGGCGCCACCCTGGCTCACCGTCTCGGTCCCGTTTCGGATGATGAGCACGACGGCGAACTCGCCGTCCGTCGCCGCGATCTCAGCATTGCCGCGTGTGCCCGAACACGGGTCGCAGACGCAGTCGACCACTGCGAGGTCGTCGAATCGCCGCCGCTCCGCGGTCGCATGGAACGGCAGTCCGGTCTCCCCACCGACCGAGAGGATCCTCCACGGCAGATGCGTCTCCGAGACCATCGCCTGCCACTGATCATGAAGGCTGGGACCAGCCGATGGATCCGTGCTCCAGCACTCAGCGCCGTCGGTCCTGCTGACCATGTTCGCGACGCTGCTCATGTCGCACCCTCCGGAAGCCCGATGCAGCGACTGTGCTCTGACGCCCGCGGATGCGCAAGGGTGGAGGCGCGTTCCGGGCGCAGTGGGGCCATTTGGCCTAGCAGGCCCGAGGGCGTTCGGCGCGGGGCCGCCACTACCGTCGGGGCATGGACCGGCGGCACCCTCGACGACTCGTCGCGCTCCTCGCTGGGCTGGCGGCCCTCGCTGCGGCCTGCGGTGTGGAGGAGACCGCGACCCTCGGGCGGGCTGCACCGATGGTCGAGACCGCCGCCGCTCCCGCGCCGGAGCCGGCGCCCGCTCCACGGTCGGTCGTCGAGCAGGCCTGGACGCCGTTCGCCGTGGTCGGCGACGTCGTCCTCCACCACCCGTCGGCGCGCGTCGAGCGGGTCGGCTTCCACCAGTCGAACCACGACGGGGCCCAGGAGCTCGACCCGCTGCCGACCGCGGTCGCGCCGATCACGATGGAGTCGCGCGACCGCGACACGACGCCACGGGGGGCTGCCGACATCGTGGTCGACCCCGAGTCCGAGATCCGCTCGCCCGTGACGGGTCGAGTCCTGCGTGCCGGCGGCTACGTCCTCTACTGCGACCACCGCGACGACTTCGTGGTGATCGAGCCTGTCGCCCGCCCGGGCTGGGAGGTCAAGCTGCTCCACATCAACGGCGTGGTGGTGCGATCGGGCGACCGCGTGGAGGCAGGGGTGACGGTGCTGGCGCCTCGCGCCACCGTGTTGCCCTTCGAGTCGCAGGTCGACGAGCACACCGCCGAGCCGTCGTGGCCCCACGTGCACCTCGAGGTCGTCGACCCGTCGATCCCCAACCGCCCCAAGGGCGGCGGTTGCTGAGGCTGCGCTACGAGCGATCCCAGACGAGGCTGCTGGTGGCGTCCTCCCGGAGGAGCTCTGCCGGGTTGCGCTTGTCGATGTGGCCGATGAGGCCGGAGTAGATCCCGTAGCCCACCAGCTCCTGCAGCCGGGGGGAGAAGCCCCGGGCGATGTCGGCGGGGATGCCCAGCTGCTGGTTCTCCTGCTGGCGGATCCACCCCGCGCAGTAGTTCATGGCGATGCCCACTCGGCGCTGGTCGGTCTGGTTGGCGCCGCCACCGTGCCACAGGCTGCCGTGCCAGATGAGCACGGAGCCCTTGGGCATCTCCGCCGGGATCGACTCGTAGTGGGTCCCGAAGTCGGGAGAGCGGTCCGAGAGGTGGGTCCCCGGTATGAGGCGGGTCGCGCCGTTGGCCTCGGTGAAGTCGGTGATGGCCCACATCGAGTTGCAGACCGTGGGCGGGTGCGGCTTGGGCAGGGGCAGCAGCTGGTCGTCGGCGTGGATGGGCTGAGGGGTCTCGCCCGGGCCGATGGCGATGGACGACAGCGACGACACCAGGCAGCCCGGGTCGAGCACGCCCTCGACCACCGGCAGCACGCTCGGGTGCACGGGGATCCGCTCGTAGAGCTCGCCGTGCACCAACAGGTTGTAGATGCGCCAGGTCTGGGCGCCTTCGAACGGGTTGCCGGCCGGCACCACCGACAGGTCGTGCTCGAGGCGGGCGAGGTCGTCGGCCAGGGCGTCGATGAGGTCGGCCTCGATGGCGTCCTCGACGATGGTGTAGCCGTCGGTCGCCACCCGCTCGACGTGGCGGGCGACGTCCTCGGTGGTGAGCCCTGAGGTGGTGACCTCGCTCATCGACTCGCCTCCTGGGGCCCCCGGACCAGCCGTCCGGGCCGGGCGCCGGTGGCCTCGCCGTCCTCGTAGACGCCCTCGCCGGCCACGATGGTGTGCAGGTAGCCTTCGGCCCGCTGGAGCAGGCGCTTGCCCCCGGCGGGCAGGTCGAAGTGCATCTCCGGTGCTCGCATCGTGAGCCGCTCGTGGTCGATGACGTTGATGTCGGCCCGGTAGCCGGGTGCCAGCACCCCGCGGTCGTGGAGGCCGACCGTGGCGGCGGTGTCGCGGCACTGGCGCGCCACGAGCAGCGGCAGGCCGAGCTGGCCCCGGTCGCGGTCGCGTCCCCACAGCGTGAGCAGCGTGGTGGGGAAGCTGCCGTCGCAGATGGTGCCCACGTGGGCGCCGCCGTCAGAGAGCCCGGGCACGGCGTTGGGGTCGGCGAGCATCTCGCCGACGGCGTCGAGGTTGCCGTCGGCCCAGTTGAGGAACGGCTGGTAGAGGAACGCCCGCCCCTCGTCGCGCCGGATGATCTCGTAGGCGTACTCGTTGGCCTGGCGGCCGTCGCGGGCCGCGCGCGCTGCGATCGACGACGACGGGTCCGGCTCGTAGTCGGGGGGGTCGCCGAGCTCGAACATCTCGCCGTAGGAGGGGTGGGGCCGGTCGACCTCGAGCAGGCGGGCCTTGAAGGCGGGGTCGCCCATCGCCTGAGCCCGCTCGGCGACGGGCAGACCAGCGATCTCCTGGTACACGGGGTTGCGGAGGAACGGGTTCCAGGTGCACTGCAGGCCGAGGAGGATCCCGACCGCCCGCGCCGCCACCTGGGCCCGCATGGGGACACCGTCGGCGTTGGCCTCGGCGAGGAGCTCGAGCACCCGCCGGTACATGGACGGGGCCATCGACGACTGGGCGAGCGAGGTCGACAGCGGCCGTCCGGACTCCTCGGCCATCCGCCGGAAGATGGCGAACTCGGCGTCGACGTCGCGGTAGTCGGACACGACCTGGAGGACCCCGCGGCCGGCGGCACCGAGGCCGGAGGCGATGCCGACGAGCTCGTCGGCCTCGGCGGTGAGGGTCGGGGTGTAGTCGCCCGTGCTGGTCCGGTGGTTCATGGTGCGCGAGGTGGTGAAGCCCAACGCCCCGTCGAGCACCGCCTGTCGGGCGATCTCGGCCATCTCGGCGATGTCGTCGCCGGTGGCCGGCTCGCGGTCAGCGCCCCGCTCGCCCATCACGTGCAGGCGCAGGGCGCCGTGGGGGAGCTGCAGGCCGATGTCGATGTCGTGGGGGACCCGCTCGACGGCGTCCATGTATTCGCCGAAGGTCTGCCAGTCCCAGGAGAGCCCCTCGTGCAGCGCGGCGCCGGGGATGTCCTCGACGCCCTCCATGAGCTCGATGAGGCGCTGGTGGTCCGAGGGCCGCACCGGTGCGAATCCGACGCCGCAGTTCCCGGCGACCACGGTGGTGACGCCGTGCCACGAAGACGGGGCGAGTGCCGAGTCCCACGTGGCCTGGCCGTCGTAGTGGGTGTGGATGTCGACGAAGCCGGGCGCCACGAGCGCGCCGTCGGCGTCGATGGTGCGGGTGGCGTCGCCGTCGACCTCGCCCACGGCGACGATGCGCCCGTCGCGCACGCCGACGTCGCCGCTGCGCAGCGGGCCGCCAGTGCCGTCGGCCAGCGTCCCACCTCGGATCACCAGGTCATAGATCGCCACGCATCCCCCTTCGTCATGTTTCGGTCACGACGTTACCGGGCACTCGGGCGGCGACGGCGTGGACGGCTCCGTGCCTGCGGCGTTGCCGACCCGGCGGGACCATCGGCCCTGGTCGTGGCGGCGCCGCTGCGGGAGGCTGGGGCCGGCACCGAAAGGGAGGCTCATGGTCTGGTTCGTCGATCGTGTGGATGCGGGGCGGCGCCTGGCTCCCCGGTTGGAGCAGCTCCGGGGCCAGCCGGTGGTGGTGCTCGGTCTCCCACGGGGTGGGGTGCCGGTGGCGTTCGAGGTCGCCCGGTTCCTGGATGCGCCGCTGGATGTGATCGTGGTCCGAAAGCTCGGTGTGCCGTCCCAGCCCGAGCTGGGAATGGGGGCGATCGGTGAGGACGGCGTGCGGGTCATCAACGACGAGGTGGTGCGCGTCGCCGGTGTCTCCGAGGCGGAGCTGGCTGGGGTGGAGGAGCGCGAGCGGATCGAGCTCGCGCGCCGGGCCCGCCGGTTCCGCGGTGACCGGGTCCGCGTCCCGCTGCAGGGGCGCACGGCGGTGATCGTCGATGACGGCATCGCCACCGGGTCGACCGCACGGGCTGCCTGCCAGGTCGCCCGCGCCCATGGAGCGGCCCGGGTGGTCCTGGCTGTGCCGGTGGCCCCACCGGGGTGGACCGAGCGCCTGGGAGGCGACGCCGACGAGCTGATCGCGCTGGAGACCCCGGAGCGGTTCTCCGCCATCGGGCGGTTCTACGAGGACTTCTCCCAGACCTCGGATCAGGAGGTCGTCGACTGTCTCGAACGGGCCGCCGAGGCCGCGTCGGCGGGCACGGGCGACGGTGCTGCTGGCGGCGGCGATCCCCCGGCGCAGCCCCTCGCGCCGTAGGGGCGGGGTGACGGAGCACGGAACAGCGACGAAGCCCTCAAGGCTGCGCCCCTTCCTGGCCGATCTCTAGACCATGCCTGTCCGACGACTCACCTTCTGGCTCACCGGCCCCTACCGCCGCCGCTTCGAGCGGCTGTGGGCGTCCGGCCAGCAGCTCGTCGACGCCGAGGTGCTCCGCTTCTTCCAGCCGGCGGAGTCCGGCACCTGAGCATCGGGCCGGGCGGCCGGATCGCGACGACGGCCTGCCCCTCTTCAGTCGAAGAGGCCGGCGGTGGAGGCGTCGGGGTTGCGCATGTGCTGGATGCACTCGTGACGGGTGCGGATGCTCTCGAGGAACACGTCGTCGGTGAAGAGGTAGAGCTGCTTGGCGAGGATGGCGTCGTGGACGAGGTCGGCCACCTCGGCCGGCGGCTTGGCCGCCGCGAACAGCTCGGTGATGGCGGCCCTGCGCAGCTCGTCCTCGGGCGAGAGCTCGATCCCGGCCTTGGGCAGCTGCTCGGGGCGGTTGCGGTCGGACTCCATGATCCGCGTCGACACCAGCCCGGGGCACAGCACGGTGACCCCGACCGTGGAGCCGTCGGCGGTGAGCTCGTTGTAGAGCGTCTCGGAGATCGTCACCACCGCGTGCTTGGAGGCGTTGTAGGGGGCCATCCCGGGCGGCGAGGTGTGACCGGCCACCGAGGCGGTGTTCACCACGTGGCCGTCGCCGTGGGCGATGAGGTGGGGGAGGAACGCCCGCAGGCCGTGGACCACGCCCCACACGTTCACGCCGAGCACCCACTCCCAGTCGGCCACGGCGAGGTCGGCGATGCGGCCACCCGCAGCCACCCCGGCGTTGTTGCACACCACGTTGACGGTCTCGAAGCGCTCGAAGGCGGCGGCGGCGAGGGCGTCGACCTGGTCGCCGTCGGACACGTCGGTGCGCACCCCGATGACCTGGGCGCCTGAGCCGGAGAGCTCGGCGACGGCATCGTCGAGGGGCGCCTGCTCGATGTCGGCGAGGACGAGGTTCATCCCGGCGGCGGAGAAGCGGTCGGCGAAGGCCCGGCCCATCCCGCTCGCTGCGCCGGTGATGACCGCGGTCCGCCCTGTGAGCTCGTCCATGTGCGCCTCTCCCTGCCTCGGGTCCGTCGGTGACGGGATCGTCAGTGAGACCGTACCGGGTGCTGAGGGTCCTGCTTGCCGTCGGTGCCGACACCGGTGGGGCGGGCGGCCCGACGTCGACCGGCGGCGGTGGCCACCCCGGGGGCGACCGCCGGAGCGGGCATGCCCAGGCCGGCCGGCTCCTCCTCGGCGGCCCCGACGTAGGCGGTGTCGCGCAGGGGCAGCTCGCGGAGGAAGATGGCGACGAGGAAGCCGACGAAGGCGAGCGGAGCCGCGACCATGAAGGTGGTCGTGACGGCGCTCGACACGGCGGCGATCACCGGCTCGGCGATCTCGACGGGCAGGGCGCGGATGGCCTCGGGGCTGTTGGCGACGTCGTCGACGTCGAGGCCGGCGAGCGTGTCGGCCGGGAGGCGCCGGGCCAGCTGGCTGTGGAGCCTGGAGGCGAACACCGCCCCGAGGCCGGCGACGCCGATGGCCCCGCCGAGCGACCGGAAGAACGTGACGCCGGAGGTGGCCACGCCCATGTCGGCGTGGTCGATGGCGTTCTGCACGGCGATGGTGACCACGGGCATGACCATGCCGACGCCGAGGCCCATGAGGACGATGATCGGGACCACCTGGGGGCCGGTGACACCGGTGTCGAGGAGCGACAGGAGGGCCAGGGCGACGGTGACGAGCCCGGTCCCGAGCACCGGCCAGGCCTTGTAGCGGCCGGTACGGGTGATGAGTCGCCCCGAGGCGATCGACGCGAGGGTCACCCCCGCCATCATCGGCACCATGAACATGCCCGACGCGGTCGCCGAGAGGCCGCCGACGACCTGGAGGAACAGCGGCATGAAGACGATGCCTCCGAACATGGCGGCTCCGATGAGGAAGTTCAGGCCGGCGCAGACGCTGAAGACCGGGTTGCGGAACAGCCGGAGGGGGACGATGGGCTCGTCCACCCGCTGCTCCCACCAGAGGAACGCGACGGTGAGGGTCGTGCCGCCGACCGCGAGGCCGATGATCGTCGACGAGGCCCACGGGTGCTGGTTGCCTCCCCAGCTGGCGGCGAGGAGCAGGCTCGACATGGCCGTGACCAGGAGGCCGGCGCCGATGAGGTCGATGCGCTGGCGCCGCTGCGGGAAGGGGAGCCGCAGGACCCGGCTGGTGACGATCAGGGCGGCGATGCCGAAGGGCACCTTGGCGAAGAAGATCCAGCGCCAGGACGAGTTGTCGACGAGGAAGCCCCCGAGCAGGGGGCCGGCCACGCTGGCGAAGGCCCAGGTGGCGGTGAAGTAGCCGATGTAGCGGCCCCGCTCGCGCGGCGAGAGGATGTCGCCGATGATGATGAACGCCATGCTCATCAGCCCGCCACCGCCGATGCCCTGGAGGCCGCGGAACGCCACCAGCTGGTTCAGGTCCTGGGCGGCGCCGCAGAGGATGGAGCCGACGAGGTAGACGGCGATGGCCGCCTGGAACACGATCCTGCGCCCGAACTGGTCGCTGATCCTTCCCCAGAGCGGCACCGACACGGTGGCGGTGAGCAGGTAGGCGGTGACCACCCACGAGAGCTGGTCGAGGCTGCCGAGGTCGCCCACGATCACCGGGAGAGCGGTGGAGACCATCGTCTGGTCGATCGCTGCGAGGAACATGCCGAGGAGAAGGCCGCTCAGCACCACCAGCACCTGGCGGTGTGTGAGCTTGGTGCCCGTGGCCGTCGCCGCCATCCCAGCTCCTCCGGAGCGCTTCCCGGCGCACGAGCGGTCCGCGCGCTACGATCGTTGCACTGTGCAACGACTCGACCACTGTACCGTGGGCCAGCGGTGAGCGCACCCCGTCCAGGCGACGACCGCGAGGTCGAGCGTCGCATCGGCGTCGCCTGGCGCGAGCTGCGTCGGGGCGCCTCGATGGGCGGGCTGCGCACCTACCTCTACGGGGTGGGTCCCGATGCGGTCGACCTCGGCCAGGTCGACACCCTCGACCTCCTCGCCCAGGAGCCGTGCTGGCGGATGCGCGACCTCGCCGCCGCGCTCAGGGTCGACGCGTCGACCGCGACGCGGGCCGTCGACCGTCTCGTCGACGCCGGCCTGGCCGACCGCAGGCGCGACGCCGATGACGCCCGGGCCGTCGTGGTCGCCCTCACGCCGGCGGGCAGGCGGCGCCACGAGGCAGTGGTCGAGCGCCGCCGTTCGGCGATGGACCGGATCCTCACCGGGTTCGACGAGGGCGAGCGCGCCGTGCTGGCCGAGCTGCTCGAGCGCCTGATCGAGGGCGTCGACCGCTTCGTGGCCGAGGAGGGCACGACGGAGCGAGGAGGCTGACCGGCCCGGCCCTCGGTAGCCTCCGGGCATGACCGACGGCCCCGTCGACCTCCGCTCAGACACCGTCACCCGCCCGACCCCCGCCATGAGGCGGGCCATGGCCGACGCCGAGGTGGGTGACGACGTCTACGGCGAGGACCCGACCGTCAATGCGCTGCAGGAGGCGTTCGCCGAGCGGGTGGGCAAGGAGGCGGCGCTCTACGTGCCGACGGGCACCATGGGCAACCAGCTGGCGGTGATGGTCCAGACCCGTCCGGGCGACTCGGTGATCGTCGGGGCCCGTCAGCACCTGCTCGTCTACGAGACCAATGCCGCGGCGCGCAATGCCGGCGTGCAGCTCCACCAGGTCCCCGACGAGCGGGGTGCCATCCGTGCCGACGACATCCGCCACCTCGCCGACGCCGGGAGCCACCACTACCCGACGGTTTCGCTCGTGGCCGTCGAGAACACCCACATGCCCGCCAACGGTGCGCCCTGGGACCTGGCCGCGCTCCGCGAGGTCGCGGCCTGCGGCGTCCCGGTGCACATGGACGGCGCCCGCCTCTTCAACGCCGAGGTGGCCACGGGCACCAGCGCCGCCGACTACGCGGCCCAGGCCACGACCGTCATGGCGTGCATGTCGAAGGGACTCTGCGCCCCGGTCGGCTCGCTGCTGGCCGGCCCGGCCGCACTGATCGCCGAGGCCCGGCGCGAACGCCAGCACCTCGGCGGCAACATGCGCCAGGCCGGCGTCATCGCCGCCGCCGCCCTCGTGGCGCTGACCGACATGGTGGAGCGCTTGGCCGACGACCACCGGCGGGCCGCCGCCCTGGCGGAGGCGGTCGCCGAGCGGTGGCCCGACGGTGGCCTCGACCCGGCAGCGGTCTGCACCAACATGGTGATCTGGCGCCATCCCGACGCCCGCGCCCTGGTGGCTCACCTGGCCGCCGAGGGCGTGGTGGTGGGCACCATCGAGCCCGGCGTGGTGCGGGCCGTCACCCACCACGACATCGACGACGACGGCCTGGAGCGAGCCCGAAAGGCCATCGCCACCGCTCCCTGAGGGTGCGCGGATCCCGTCGCCGCCGGGTCCTCTCGCACGTCCCCGGCTGGCCCATACCCCGGGAACACGTGTTTACTGGACACTGAGCGGGCGGCTCCCACCGCGGCCCGCGCTCCTCCTCACCATGGTCACGTCCCTCCGCGACATCCCGGGCGCCCGCCCCGGACCCGGCCCCCGACGTCGCCGGCGCCCCCGCCCCTCCGCGGGGACCTACCGGCCGGCGCTGCTCAGCGACCCCCGAGCCGCGCTCGACCGTGGCCCCAGCCGTCGTCGCCAGCTGTTCCGCGCCAAGCGCCGGCCCGATGTCTTCCTGTTGGTGCTGTGCCTCGGGGCCATCGGGCTCGTCGCCTACGTGGCCAACGCCGCCTGGGGCGCCAACCAGGTCGACCTCCGCCTGGCGGGGGTGGCCGACGGTTCCAGCCTCACCCTCGTCACCGCCGGTGAGATCGAGCTCGACATCCGGGTGGCGCCTGCCACTCGCGCCAACGTGACGCGCGCCTGGGTCAACGGCCGCGAGGTCACCGACGAGCTCGAGGAGCGTGACCACGGCTTCGGCTGGCGCCCAGAGGAGCAGCTCGCCGAGGGCACCTACACCATCGAGGTGGCGGTGCCTCGGACCTTCGTCGGCACCTCGCGCCAGCAGCGCCGCTTCGTCGTCGACGGTACCGCCCCTCAGATCAGCGCCCCGGCGCTCCTCGACCCCGTCGCCATCGATGATCCCGTCGTGATCGAGGGCCACGTCGACCCTGACTCCGTCCTCCTCGCCGACGGCGAACGGGTCGAGCACGACGAGGGCCGGTTCGCGCTGCACTACGACATCCCCCCGGCCGGGCCGGTGGCGCTGGCCGCCATCGACCGGAGCGGCAACGTGGCGATGAGCGAGGTGATCGTCCCGGTGCAGCACCCCGGCATGCGCGCCGCCCACGTCACCGCTGCCGCCTGGGCCCACGACGGGCTCCGCCAGGGCGTCCTCGACATGATCGACGAGGGGCGCATCGACACCGTCCAGCTCGACCTCAAGGACGAGGGCGGCGAGATCGGCTACGACTCGCAGGTCCCCCTGGCCCGCAAGATCGGGGCGGTCAAGGCCCGCTACGACCTCGAGGAGGCGCTGGAAGACCTGCACGGCCGCGGGGTCTCCGTCGTTGGTCGCATGGTGGCGTTCCGCGACCCGATCCTGGCCAAGGCGGCGTGGGAGCAGGGGAGCCCCGACTGGGTCATCCAGACGCCCGACGGCGATCCCCACCCCAGCTACGGCGAGAGCTTCACCAACTTCGCCCACCCCGAGGTGCGGCAGTACAACATCGACATCGCCCTCGAGGCCGCCGCCGCCGGCGTCGACGACATCCTCTGGGACTACATCCGCCGTCCCGAGGGCTCCCTCGACGACATGGTGGCGCCCGGCCTGATCGACCCGCCCGAGGTGGCGGTGGCCGACTTCCTCGCCGAGGCGTTCCCGCAGCTGCGCGCCATGGGCGTCTACCAGGGGGCGTCGGTGTTCGGCATCGCCGCCGCCCGCCCCGGCCCGGTTGCCCAGGACATGCCACGCATCGCCCGTCAGACCGACTATGTGGCGCCGATGGTGTACCCGTCGTTGTGGGTCAGCGGTGAGTACCGGGTCCCCGACCCGGTGGGGATGCCCCGCGAGATCGTGCGGGCCTCGCTGCTCGACTTCCAGGAGAAGGTCGACGGCACCGGCACCGCGATCTTCCCGTGGTTGCAGGACTTCAGCTTCCGCAGGGTCTACGGCCCGGCCGAGGTGCGGGCCCAGATCTGCGGTGCGGCCGAGATCGGCATCGACGGCTGGCTCATGTGGTCACCACGGGTGCGCTACAGCGCCGCGGGCATGGACCCGGGGGGCACGCCGAGCTGCTGACGGGTGCAGCGGCGCCCCGGGAGGGTGGCAGGGTTCGCGGCGCGCCGGGGCTACCGTGGAGCAAGGCTGCTGGGGAGGACGAGATGTCGACGTATCAGCGCTACCCCACCTGGATCAAGGTCGGGGTGTGGGCCTGCCTGATCGGCCTGGGCGCCTTCGTGCTCATGTCCGTCGTCGCCGGGTTCTAGGAGCGTTCAGGGCAGCGGGCGGCCGAAGGGGAGTTCGTCGCGCCACGTGCGCAGGAACGACTCGGCGGCGTAGCACGACCCCAGGAGCGGGCCGTCGTCGTGGGCCGACGCCGCCATGGCCTCGGCCACCGCGGTGTCGACGCGGGCGAGGGCGTCGTCGATCGAGGCGTCCGTCGGCGCGGCGCCGACGATGCTGGGCCCGGCGAGCGCGATGGTGTCGGGGAGGGCGGCGACCCCACGCCGGCGCAGCGACGCCAGTGCCTTCGGGCTGACGGGCTGCTCCCCGCTTGGGAGCACCACGCCCGCCCGGACCATGCCGGCGCCTTCCTCCGACAGCGAGCGCAGGGTCGGGGCCGGCACGAAGACGTCGACGTCCACCCCGAAGACGGCCCACTGGTCGGTGGTGTCGACACCGAGGTGGGTGACGAGGTCGTCGCCGTGGTCGGCGGCTGCGGCCACGAGCTCGTCGACGCCGAAGCCGGCCTCCTGCACCGCGCTGCCGGCGCCTGTGGAGATGGCCACGATGCGGGCGCCCCGACGGTGCAGCTCCTGGGCCAGGGGAGCCGCGGCGCGGCTCCACCGCAGCGCGACCCGTTGCCCGTCGAGGCCGCCGAGGTACGCCTCGGCGCAGGCGGCGGCGCTGCGGGCCGCCGCCAGCTCACGCACGGCGCCACCGTCGACGGACTCCCACAGCAGCGGGTTGCGGGGGTCGTCGTCGCGCAGCGGGGCCAGGCCCTCGGCGCTGACGCCGGCCGCCGGGTCCAGGGCCAGGTCGCCCCTCGCCACGAGGGGTCTCACGTCCTCCACGAAGTCGGCCACCGCGGTGGACCCGTCGGCGGCCTCGGCCTTGATGCCGGCGGCGCCGCCGCCCCGGCGGATCCCGAGGAGGGCCAGGCGGTAGGTGGCCACCCGGGCGTAGAGCTTGGCGTTGGCCTGTGTCACCTTCGGCCCCAGCCGCACCGGGCCCTCGCAGGGCACGTCGGGGAGGTCGCGGATGACGAAGGCGGCGTTGCGGTCGAGCTTGGTGAGCTGCACGTCGGCAGTCTGCCCGACGTCGTCGGGTGCCGGGTCGTGCGGTCGGAGGGGGTCAGGCGCGGGGAGGGCGCGTGGGCCCGTGGCAGCAGGCCGGGTGGCAGGTGTCGAAGCGCGGGCCCGAGGCGAGGGCGCGACGGGGCGCGGAGGGGTCGAGCTGCTCCTGCACCAGCTCTCGGACCATGGCGACGAACCGCGGGTCGGTGCCGGCGGTTGCCGCCCGCACCAGCGAGAGGCCGAGCTCCTCGGCGCGGCCGGTGGCCTCGGTGTCGAGGTCGTAGACCACCTCCATGTGGTCGGACACGAAGCCGATCGGCGCGACCACCAGGTCGGTCGCGCCCCCGGCGTGCAGGGCCTCGATGTGGTCGACGATGTCGGGCTCGAGCCAGGGCTGTGAGGGAGGGCCGCTGCGGCTCTGCCAGACCAACGCCCACGGGTGGTTGCCGTCGAGGCGGGAGGCCACGAGCGTGCACACCTCGAGGAGCTGGGCCTGGTAGTCGCTCGAGTCCGCCATCGACGTGGGGATGCTGTGGGCCGTGAACGCGATTGGGGTTCCGTCCCGCCGCGCGGCGGGGACCCGCTCGAGGGCGGCGCGGACGTTGTCGGCGTTGGGCTCCACGAAGCCGGGGTGGTCGTGGAAGCCCCGGAGCTTCTCGATCACCGGTGCCACCGGTCCCACCTCGGCGCAGGCGCGGGCGACGTCCTCCCGGTACTGGCGGCAGCCCGAGTACGACGAGTACGCCGAGGTGACGAAGGCGAGCGCTCGCTCGACGCCGTCGCGGGCCATGGCGGCCACGGTGTCAGCGAGCAGGGGGTCCCAGTTGCGGTTCCCCCAGTACACGGGGAGGTCGATGCCCGCCCCCGCGAGCTCGGCGGTGAGCGCAGCGACGAGGGCGCGGTTCTGGCCGTTGATGGGGCTCACCCCGTCGAAGAGGGCGTAGTGCCGCGACACCTCGACCAGCCGCTCGCGGGGGATCCCGCGGCCCCGGGTGACGTTCTCCATGAACGGCACGACATCGTCCATCCCCTCGGGTCCCCCGAAGGAGACCACGAGGAGGGCGTCGTAGCGCGTGGCGGTGCCGGGGACGGCGAGGTCCATCGGGGGATGCACCGTAGCCTCGGCCCATGCCTGACTACGTGGCGCCGCTCGCCGACATCCGCTTCGTCCTCGACCATGTGGTCGACGTGGGGGCCTTGGCGTCGCTGGAGCCCTTCGCCCACGCCAAGGCCGACGTGGTCCACGGCGTGCTCGAGGAGACGGCTCGCTTCATGGAGGAGGTGGTGGCGCCCACCAACCGGATCGGCGACACCGAAGGCCTCACCCTCGACGCCGACGGCAGCGTCACCACCCCCGAGGCGTTCCGGGACGCCTACCGGCGCTACGTGGAGGCCGGCTGGGGGGCGGTCCCGTTCGACCCCGCCTACGGGGGTGGCGGCTTCCCGTGGCTGGTCAACATCGTCCAGCAGGAGATGCTCACCTCGGCCAACATGGCGTTCTCCATGGCCCCGCTGCTCACCCAGGGCGCCATCGACATGCTCCACGCCCACGGCAGCGAGGAGCAGCGCGAGGTCTACCTCCCGAAGATGGTCTCGGGCGAGTGGACCGGGACGATGAACCTCACCGAACCCGACGCCGGCTCCGACGTAGGGGCGCTGCGCACCCGTGCCGTGCCCGCCGACGACGGCACCTGGAGGATCTCGGGCACCAAGATCTTCATCTCCTTCGGCGAGCACGACATGGCCGACAACATCATCCACCTCGTCCTGGCCCGGGTGCCCGACGCCCCGCCGGGGACCAAGGGGATCTCGTGCTTCATCGTCCCGAAGCACCTGGTGGCCGACGACGGCAGCCTCGGGCCCCGCAACGACGTCACCTGCGTCTCCATCGAGCACAAGATGGGCATCAAGGCCAGCCCCACCTGCGTCCTCTCCTACGGCGAGCGTGGCGAGGGGGCGGTCGGGTACCTCATCGGCGAGCCCAACGCCGGCATGCGCTACATGTTCACCATGATGAACAACGCCCGCCTCTCGGTGGGCGTCGAGGGCCTGGCCCTGGCCGAGCGGGCGTACCAGCAGGCGGTGGCCTTCGCCTGCGAGCGGCGACAGGGGCGGGCACCCGGCGCGCCCAGAGGCGAGTCCTCGCCCATCGTCGACCACCCCGACGTCCGTCGCATGCTCATGTCGATGAAGGCCTCCGTAGAGGCGATGCGCTGCCTGCTCTACCTCAACGCCGAGTCGATCGACCTCGCCAACAGCCACCCCGACGAGGCGGTGCGCACCGAGCGACAGGAGCTCGTCGAGCTGCTCACCCCCATCTCCAAGGCGTGGTGCACCGACCTCGGGGTCGAGGTGACCTCCCTCAACGTCCAGGTTCACGGCGGCATGGGCTACGTCGAGGAGACCGGGGCGTCCCAGCACTACCGCGACGCCCGTATCGCCCCCATCTACGAGGGGACCAACGGGATCCAGGCCATGGACCTGGTGGGGCGCAAGCTCGGCCTGAGCGGGGGAGCGGTGGTCGAGCGCCACCTGGCGGCCATGGAGGCCGTCGCCGCCGAGGCAACCGCTGAGGGTGGCGACCTCGCCGCGATCGGCGTCGAGCTCGCCGACGGCGTCGCCGCCCTCCGGGACGCCACCGGCTGGCTCATGGAGCACGGCTTGGCCGACCCGATCGCCGCCCTGGCCGGGGCCGCGCCCTACCTGCGGATGTTCGGCACGGTCACCGGCGGGTGGCTGCTCGCTCGATCGGCGCTGGCCGCCACCCGCCTCCTCGCCGCCGACAACCCCTCTGACCAGGGGTTCCTCGAGGCCAAGGTGGTCACCGCCCGGTTCTACGCCACCCAGGTCCTGCCGACGGCACGGGGCCTCCTGGCCTCGGTCACCGCCGGTCCCGACACCATCATGGCCATCCCGGCGGAGCACCTCTGGAGCCGCTGAGCGCCCGGCTCCCGGACCCGGTGGCACCCCTCAAGCAGGTGTTCGGGGGTCCGATGCAGAACCTTGGGACCGCGATCCCCACATTCGTCGTACACTGAAGGCCCCCGTCAGTCGGGCTCGTCTGGTCGCTCGCGCCGGCCGACGGCCAGCCATCCCCGCGCGATGCTGAACAAGGACCGGTACGAGTTGCCCAAGCAACGTCCAGAGCGCGCCGACGAAGACCTCGTCCGGCTGTACCTGAGTGACATCGGCAAGCACGCCCTGCTGACGAAGGCCGACGAGGCCACCCTCGCCCAGGCGATCGAGGACGGCAACGCCGCGCGCGCCGAGCTGGCCACGCTCGAGGCGACCAGCGAGCGCATCCCCGTCGCCAAGAAGCGCGAGCTGCGCCTGGCCATCCGGGCCGGCGAGGACGCCACCCAGACCTTCATCCAGGCCAACCTGCGCCTGGTGGTCTCGATCGCCAAGAAGTACCAGGCGTCAGAGCTGCCGCTCCTCGACCTCGTCCAGGAGGGCAACCTCGGCCTCATCCACGCCGTCGAGAAGTTCGACTGGCGCAAGGGCTTCAAGTTCTCCACCTACGCCACCTGGTGGATCCGCCAGGCCATCACCCGCGGCATCGCCAACACCGGCCGCACCATCCGCCTCCCGGTCCACGCCGGCGACCAGCTGACCCGCCTGCGCAAGGCCCAGGCCAGCCTCGAGGTCAAGCACGGCCGCCCCGCCACCCTGGCCGAGCTTGCCGCCGAGCTCGACCTGCCCATCGACAAGCTGACCGACATCTTCCGCTACGCCGGCGGGACGTTGTCGTTGTCGGACCCGCTGCGCGAGGACGGCGACGCCGAGCTCGGCGACGTGGTGGCCGACCCCTCCGCCGCCTCCCCGTTCGACGCCGCCGCCGAGTCGCTGCTGCCCGACGAGGTCGCCCGCCTGCTGGCGCCCCTCGACGAGCGGGAGCGCACCATCATCCGGCTGCGCTACGGGCTCGACCGCGGTGAGCCCCGCACCCTCGAGGAGGTCGGCGAGGCCTTCAACCTCACCCGGGAGCGGTTCCGCCAGATCGAGGCCCGGGCCATGTCGAAGCTGCGCCACCCGTCGGTCGACACCGGCGCCCGCGAGCTGCTCGCCGTCTAGGCCCACCACCCGGACCTCCCTCCGCTGATCCTCGTCGACCAGGCCATCTGGCCCTGGCGCGGGCGGCGCTGGGCCCACCTGGTCAGCGACGTCAGCGTCGAGGAGCTGCACGCCTTCGCCACCCGGCTGGGTGTGCCGCGGCGCGCCTTCCAGGGTGACCACTACGACATCCCCGCCGAGCTGCGACTCGAGGCGCTCGAGCTGGGGGCGGTGGCGGTCGACGCCCGGGAGCTGGTTGGCCGGCTCCGTGCCGCTGGCCTGCGCCGCCCGGCTGGCCGGCGGTCGGCCGGTCACGAGTCGACCTGAGACCCTTCCCCGGGTGCATGACGAAATGGTGACGCCCTGATGTCACTTTCGTGAACGGAAGAACTACCATGGGGCGGTCCTGATACCGGCAGCCCCTGGCGCTGGCGTCTTCCCCTGCCCCGAAGGCCCTGATGCGCGCGCGCCACCACCGCTCCCTGCTCTGCACCACCCTTGCCGTCGCCCTCACCGTCGCCCTGGCGCCCCCAGTCCTGGCCTCGCCCGCCCAGACCCTCCCCGCCAGCGAGCGGGCCCCTGACGGCGAGCGGGCCGCCGATGTCGGCCGGCCAAGCACCACGGGCTTGACCATCGCCGGCCTGATGGGGTGGCGCAACCCCCGGCCGGTCACCGTCGCCCCAGCCGCCACGGCACCGGTGGCTCCGGTCGCCGTCGGCCTGCGCCTCCACTGGCCGATGCTGGGTGAGGTCACGTCCGGCTTCGGCATGCGCTGGGGCCGTCCCCACCAGGGGCTCGACATCCCGACCCCGTGGCACACGCTGCTCGTGGCGCCCGCGGCCGGCACCGTGACCTACGCCGGCTGGCGCTCGGGCTACGGCATCACCCTGGAGATCCAGCACGCCGAGGACACGATGACCCGCTACGCCCACCTCGCCGGCACCCCGGTGCAGGTCGGCGACGCGGTCTCGCGGGGCGACTGGATCGCCAACACCGGCAACACCGGCCAGTCGACCGGTCCCCACCTGCACTTCGAGGTCCACATCGGGGGCGCACCGGTCGACCCGTTGCCGCTGCTGCCGCTGCTGCCGCCGGGCGCCTTCCGCCCCTGAGGCGACGGCGGCTCAGGACCCGCCGGCGGCCAGGAGGTTGCGGGCGATCTGGCTGACCTGGATCTCGTCGGTGCCGGCGTAGATCTGCAGGACCTTGGCGTCACGGCACAGCTGTTCGACCTGGTACTCGGCCATGTAGCCGTTGCCGCCGAAGAGCTGGACCGCCTCGAGGGCGACCTCCATGGCAGCTTGGGCGGAGTACAGCTTGCAGGCAGACGCTTCGGTGAGGTCCATGCCCTTGCCGGCGGCCGACATCTCGATCTGGCGGAAGACCAGGTTCTGGATGTTGAGCCGAGCGACCTCCATCTTCGCCAGCTTCAGCTGGATGAGCTGGAACTCGCCGATGGGCTTGCCGAACTGGACGCGGTCGCGGGCGTACTGCACGCTCAGCTCGAGGCACTGCTCGACGATGCCGAGCGCCATCGCTGCCACCCCGGTGCGCTCCATCGAGAACGTGTCCTTGGCGGCCGAGCGAGCGGGCTGGTCCTCGGTTTCGCCGATGAGGCGGTCGCGGCCGACCCGCACATCGGTGAGGAACAGCTCGCCGGTGGGGGAGGAGTGCATGCCCATCTTGCGCAGCGGCTTCGACTGCTCGAAGCCGGGCATGCCGCGGTCGAGGATGAAGCTCACCACCTTGCGCGACTCGATGGGCGTGCCGTCGCCCTCGTCGAGCTTGCAGATGAACACGGTGGTGTCGGCGTGAGGCCCGTTGGTGATGAAGGTCTTGGAGCCGTTGAGGATGTACTCGTCGCCGTCGCGCTTGGCGGACGAGCGCATCCCCCCGAAGGCGTCGGACCCGGAGCCGGGCTCGGTGATGGCCCAGGCGCCGATCTTGTCCATGGTGAGGAGGTCGAGCGCCCAGCGCTCCTTCTGGGCGGTCGTGCCCTTCGACATGATCGCCGCTGCGGTGAGGCCCATGCTGACCCCCATGGCGGTGACCATGCCCGGGCAGTAGCGGCACAGCTCGATGATCGGGATCATCGTGAAGGCGGACCCGCCGCCGCCTCCGCCGCTCTCGCCCTCGTCCTCGGGGGTCTCGCCGGCGGCGACCGCCTTCTCCCGCGCGATGCGCTTCTCGAAGCCGGCGCGGGCCATGGCGTCCATGCCGAAGGTCGAGAACAGCTTGCGGAGGATGTCGTAGGGCGGGAGGTCGCCATGCTCGAGCTCCTCGACGTGGGGCTTGACCTCCTTCGTCACGAAGTCCCGGACGGCCTGTTGCACCATCAGCTGCTCGTCGCTCCACTGGTACACGTCGGTGCCTCCGGTTCGGGGTGAGGTGGTCGGAAGCGATGTTAGGGATCGGACGTGACGGCGGTGTCATCGAAGTGCCGGGAGGGCCTCGAGGATGGCGAGGATCTCGTCGCCGTAGGCCTCGAGCTTGGTGGGTCCGATGCCGGGGACGCGGGCCAGGCCGGCCAGCGACGATGGGCGGGCGACGGCGATGGCGCGCAGGGTGGCGTTGCTGGCCACGATGAACGCGGCCACGCCGTCGGCCCTGCTGCGCTCCAGGCGCCACGCCCTGAGCGCCTCCTCGACCGCAGCATCGCCCGGTGGCAGGTCGGCCACCGCCTCCGCTCGCCGTCGGCCCTTCGGTGTCACCGGCTCGATCACCGAGCGCTCCCGGGGCAGAGGCGCCGGGCGGTGGGGCGCGGACCCGGTGAGCTCGTCGAGGAAGGGGGAGGGGCGCCCGGCGTCGCCCAGCACCGCCACCCGCCGTCGCCCGCGGGTGACGGCCACGTGGAGGATGCGCCGCTCCTCCTCGACGTCGTCGGCCAGGCGGTGGGGGATCAGCCCGTCGGTGACCCCGAACACGGCCACGTGGTCCCACTCCATGCCCTTCACCCGGTGGATGGTGGAGAGGGTGACGCCACCATCGGCCCGCTCCCGGTGGAGCACCGAGCGCAGCCACGGCTCGAAGCTGGCGGCCTCGGGGTGCAGGTCGGCGACCTGCTCGAGCGCCTCGAGGTCGTCGAGCTGCGAGGCGGTCTGGCCCCCCTTGGAGCCGTCGAGGAGGCGCATGGCCCCGCCCAGGCCCACGCTGTCCTTCACCACGCCGAGCAGCTCGCGAGTGGTGGCGCCTCCGTGGGCGGCGTCGATGACGAGCTCGATGTCGTCCACGAGGCTGTCGACCTTGTCGCTGACCTTGGCGTCGTCGATCTTCGCGGCGATGCGGCGCAGCTCGCCGACGTCGAGTCGGCCCCGCAGCCACTTGGGGAACCAGTTGGGCAGGCCCCGGGACGGGCGGCGGTAGACCTCCACGACGTCGGCGGGGTCGATGGCCGACGGCTCGGCCGCGATGCGGAGGTAGGCGAGGGCGGCGCGCACCCCGGTGCGCTCCAGGACCTCCGGGCCGAGGGTGGAGGTGATCGCGATGCCGGCGGTGGACAGCGCCACGTGAGGGGCGAGGAGGAGGCTGTTGACCCTGGCGAGCACGGCCACCTCGGCCGTGGTGGCACCGTCGGCGAGCCACGCCTCGACCGTCTCGACCAGGCGCCGGGCGCCGACCTCCGGCGGGTGGCGGTCGATGTCCAGCGCCGCCAGTTCGGCCGCGGCATCGGGGCCGGCGGTGATCTCCTTGGGGACCCGGCGGTGGTTGTACGACAGCAGCGCCTTGGCCGCCGCCACCACCGGTTCGGGGCAGCGGTAGTTGACGGTGAGGGGGTGCGACGCCGCCCCCGGGAACAGCTCGGCGAAGTCGATCAGGAACCCCGGGTCAGCCCCTGAGTATCCGTAGATCACCTGATCGTCGTCGCCCACACCGAAGACGTCGAGGTCGGGGGTGGCCAGGAGGCGCAGGAGCAGGAGGTGGGCGGGGGTGAGGTCCTGAAGCTCGTCGACCAGCAGGTGGCGGCAGCGGTCCTGGGCCCGTCGGCGCAGTGCCCCGTCGCGCAGGAGCGCCTCGACGGCGCCGTAGACCTGCTCGTCGAAGTCGACGGCGCCGGCGGCCGCGAGGGCGCGACGGTAGGGGCGGAAGGCGCCAGCCAGGCCGGGCACGTCGTCACGCTCGTCCTCCACCTCGTCGGGGTCGCGCAGCCCGAGGCGGATGGCGGTGAGGCCTTCGAGGTAGGGGGCGGTGGGGTCGGTGTTGGCCAGCCGCCGGCGCTTCGGGACCACCTCGTCGACCAGGCGGCGCACCTCGCGCTCGTCGAGGACCCGGGGCTGCCGGCCGAGGTGCTCGGTCACCAGCCGGTAGCCGAGGGCGTTGAGGGTGTCGGCACGCGGACCGACGTCGGTGGTGCGGGCTTCGAGCTCGAGCTGGGCCCGCTTGTTGTAGGCCACGGCGAGCACGGTGCTGCGCTCGAGGCCCCGGTCGACCATGAGGTGGCGCACCCGCTCGGTGAGGACGCGGGTCTTGCCCGAGCCGGCAGGGGCGACGATGCGGGCCGGCCCCGCCCCATGGGCGACCGCGGCCAGCTGGTCGGGGGCCAGGTCGGCGGCGGGGAGGCAGGGCGCGGGGGCGGTGGCCAGCGACCCCAGGTCGACGCTCTCGCGGTGCACGACCGCGGCGCCGAGCACCGCGGTGTCGAGGGGGCCACGGGGGCCGCCATCGACCCACGCCGCCGTGCCATCGGGCAGCAGGAGGTCGGCGGGCCCGTCGGGCGTCTCGGTGGCGCCGAGGCGCGCCGCCTTGCGGCCCCACCACCACACCGGGTCGCCGGCGCGGGCGTCGTAGGTGTTGGCCCACACCAGGAAGTGGAGGCGGTCGGACCACGCCTCGAATCGAGGATCGAGGCGCCACGGCTCCACCTCCCAGGTCTCGGGGGTGCGGAAGTGCACCGGGTCGACGGCCAGCTCGACCACCAACGGCCGTCGCGCCAGCCAGGCGTCGTGGAGGGCGCCGACCACTGCGGCCGGGTCGGCCAGGCCGGCGTCGTCGAGGGTCACGACGGGCGCGCCCTCCCAGGGCGGTGGGGGCGGTGAGCCGGCGGTGACGACGACGCCACGGCCGAGCAACGCGGGTCCGGGGGCGGGCACCTCGACGACCCTAGGGGTCCCGTGTGACGCTCCGGCCGCCGACGGTCACGCGGAGGCCCCCCGGTAGGGTGGTCCGGTGACACCGCCAGCCTCGACCGACGTCGTCGGCCAGGCCGCCGCCCGGCGGACCTTCGCCATCATCAGCCACCCCGACGCCGGCAAGACCACCCTCACCGAGAAGTTCCTGCTCTACGGGGGAGCCATCCAGGAGGCGGGGGCGGTCAAGGCCCGTCGAGGCCGTCGCTCGGCGACCTCCGACTGGATGGAGATGGAGCAGAGGCGCGGCATCTCGATCTCCTCGACCGTGCTGCAGTTCACCTACGGCGACACCGTGGTGAACCTCCTCGACACCCCCGGGCACCGCGACTTCTCCGAGGACACCTACCGGGTGCTGGCGGCCGCCGACGCCGCCGTGATGGTGCTCGACGCCGCCAAGGGCATCGAGCCGCAGACCCTCAAGCTCTTCGAGGTCGCCAAGGCACGCTCGATCCCGGTCCTGACCTTCCTGAACAAGCTCGACCGGCCCGGTCGCGACCCCCTCGAGCTGCTCGACGAGATCGAGGAGCAGATCGGGCTGCGGCCCACCCCGGCCACCTGGCCGGTCGGCATCCCCGGCGACCTCCGAGGCGTGATCGACCGACGTGACGGCCGGTTCCTCCGCTTCGGGCGCACCGCACGGGGCGCTACCGAGGCCACCGAGGAGGTGGTCGAGGCCGCCCAGGCGGCGCAGGAGGAGGGCCCGTCCTGGGAGGCGGCGGTTGAGGAGTGCGCCCTGCTCGACGAGATCGGCGCCGACGTGGACCCCAAGACCTTCCTGGCCGGGGAGTCGACCCCGGTCTTCGTCGGCTCGGCCCTGACCAACTTCGGGGTCCGCCTGCTGCTCGACGCGGTGGTCGACCTCGCCCCGGGACCCTCCCCCCGCCTCGACGTCGACGGCGACCCCCGTGCCCTCGACGACCCCTTCTCTGCCTTCGTGTTCAAGATCCAGGCCAACATGGACCCCTCGCACCGCGACCGCATCGCCTTCGTGCGGGTGTGCTCGGGCCACTTCGAGCGGGGCATGACCGTCACCCACGAGGCAACTGGCAAGCCCTTTGCCACCAAGTACGCCTCGCAGGTCTTCGGCAGCGACCGCGAGACCATCGACGACGCCTACCCCGGCGACGTCGTGGGCCTGGTCAACGCCACCGAGCTCGGAATCGGCGACACGCTCTACGTCGACCACCCCGTCCGCTTCCCGCGGATCCCCAGCTTTGCCCCCGAGCTCTTCGCCGTGGCGCGACCCGTCGACACCGGCCGCTTCAAGCAGTTCCGCAAGGGCCTCGCCCAGCTCGACGAGGAGGGTGTGGTCCAGGTCCTGCGCGACGAGGACGTAGGCGACACCGCCCCGGTGCTCGCCGCGGTGGGCCAGATGCAGTTCGAGGTCTTCAGCCACCGCCTCGAGCACGAGTTCGGCGCGCCGGTGGAGATCTCGCCGATGGCGACCAAGGTGGCGCGGCGCACTGACGCCGCCTCGGCGCCCACCCTCCGGCGCACCAGCGGTGTGCGGGTGCTGGCCCGCGCCGACGGCACCCTCCTTGCGCTGTTCGAGAGCCCGATGTGGCTCGCCCGCCTCGAGCAGGACAAGCCCGAGCTCACCCTGGACCGCATCGTCGCCGACTGACGCCGGGTCCGGGCGGGTGCGGTCAGGTCGGGAGGTGCTCCTCGATGGCGCCGATGACCTCGTCGGCCTTCGGGTCGGTCAGGGGGCGGAAGCGGGCGACCACCTCGCCCGCGGGTGACACGAGGAACTTCTCGAAGTTCCACTGGATGTCGCCGGCCTTGCCCTCGGCGTCGGGCACCGAGGTCAGCTCCTCGTAGATCGGGTGGCGGCCCTCGCCGTTGACCTCGACCTTCTCGAACAGGGGGAAGCTGACGCCGTAGGTGGTCGAGCAGAAGGTCTCGATCTCCTCGGCGGTGCCGGGCTCCTGCTCGCCGAACTGGTTGCAGGGGAAGCCGACGACGGAGAAGCCACGGTCGCCGTAGGTCTCCTGCAGCTCCTCGAGGCCGGTGTACTGCGGGGTAAGGCCGCACTTGGAGGCGACGTTCACCACCAGGAGGGCCTTGCCCTGGTGCTCACCGAGCGAGGAGGGCTCGCCGGCGAGGGTCTTGACGGGGATGTCGTGGATCGACATGTCTGCTCCTCGAAGATCGGTCGGGGGTCCAGTGTGGCCCAGAGCAGGCCGATACGCTCCGCCCGTGCGCCACCGGGGGTCCCGTCCGACGAGCCGCCCGCTGGGGTGGGCGCTGGTGGGGACGGTGCTCGCCTGCGCGTCGCTCCTCGTCCTCGCCGGTCCCGCGTCCGCCCAGGCGGGGGAGCGGATCGAGCGCTACGACGTCACCATCACGGTGGAGCCAAGCGGCGACCTCGTCGTGCGCGAGGAGATCCGCTACGACTTCGGGGCTGCCCAGCGGCGGGGGATCCTTCGGACCATCCCCGTCCGGGAGCGCTACGACGACACCCACGACCGCCTCCTGCGTCTCGACCTCCTCTCGGTGCAGACGTCGCCGGGCGCGCCCGACCGCGTGCAGGTGGAGGGCGGTGAGCGCACGACGTTCCGGATCGGCGAGCCGGACGTGTTCATCACGGGGGCTCACACCTACGAGATCACCTACCGCGTCGGCGGTGCCCTCAACGGGTTCGACACCCACGTCGAGCTCTACTGGGACGCGATCGGCCCCGAGTGGGGCGTCCCCATCGGTGCCGCCCGGGTGCGCGTCGACCTTCCCACTGCCCCGACGGAGGTGGCGTGCTTCGCCGGCCCGGCAGGCTCCACCCTGCCGTGCAGCGGGGCCCGACCCGACGCCGGGGGCGTGACGTTCGGCGCAGGCCCGCTCGGCCCGGGCAGCGCCTTCACGGTGGTGGTGGGCCTCCCCGTGGGCTCGGTGGCCGAGCCCGTGCCGATCCTGGAAGAGCGGTGGAGCGCGGCGCGGGCCTTCGCCGTGACCCCGGCGACCGTCGGCACGGCGGGGATCCTCCTCGTTGGCGGCATCGCCGGGGTCGTCGCCCTGTGGTGGCGCACGGGCCGCGACCGTCGCTACGTGGGCTCACACGTCGACGTTGCCTTCGGCAACCCCGACGGCACCCACGAGCGGGTGCCCCTCTTCGACCGCCCCCTCACGCCCGTCGAGTACGTGCCGCCCGACGGCCTGCGTCCCGGTCAGATCGGCACCCTCATCGATGAGGTCGCCAACCCCCTCGACGTCACCGCCACCATCATCGACCTCGCCGTGCGCGGCTACCTGCGGATCGAGGAGCTCCCCAAGAAGGGGTGGTTCTCGTCCCCCGACTGGGAGCTGCACCGGGAGGCACCCCCCGACGACCTCCTGGCCTACGAGCGGAACCTCCACGAGTCGCTCTTCGACGCCAGCCACCCCGACCGGGTTCGGATCTCGGAGCTCAAGGACCGCTTCGCTGCCCGGTTGAGGTCGGTGCAGAGCGACCTCTACGACGACGTCGCCGAGCGGGGGTGGTTCCACACCCGGCCCGACCACGAGCGGGCGCGGTGGGTCGCCATCGGGGTGGGTGTGGCCCTCGCCGGTGTGGTCCTCACCGTCGTTGCCGCCGCCAACACAGGAATCGGGTTGGTGCCCGTACCCATCGTCGTGGTGGGCCTGCTGATCGCTGCCAGCGCCCGGCGCATGCCGCACCGCACCGCGAAGGGGACCGCCGTGATGCGCCGGGTCGAGGGCTTCCGCCGCTTCATCGAGGAGTCCGAGAAGGAGCGGGCCCGCTTTGCCGAGCGGGCCGGGCTGTTCTCCGAGTACCTCCCCTATGCCGTGGTCTTCGGGGCCACCGACAAGTGGGCCAAGGCCTTCGCGGGCATCGACGGGGAGCTGCCCGTGGGCGGCTGGTACAGCGGCACCGACGCCTTCACCCTCGCCCACTTCAGCGGGGCCATGCGCGGCTTCACCGTCACCACCGCGGGCACCCTCACCTCGACGCCATCCTCGTCCGGGGGGAGCGGCTTCGGCGGGGGTGGCTCGTCCGGCGGTGGCATGGGCGGCGGTGGGGGCGGCTCCTGGTAGGTCGGTGTGACCCTTACCGGCCCGCTGGTGGGGTGACGTCGAAGGCGTCGAGGACCCCCTGGTTGAACCCGGGCCACGCCTCGGTCGCCCACGTCCCGAAGTCGCGGTCGGTCAGGCAGCCGGCGGCGACGCCGGCGTCGGGGTCGACCCACACGAACCCCCCGGCCCGACCGAAGTGGCCGTAGGTGCGGGGTGAGCCGCCGGGCGCGGTCCAGTGGGGCGACTTCCGGCCCCGGACCTCCACCCCCAGGCCCCAGTCGTTGGGCGATCGCCGGCCGAAGCCCGGGAGGACCCCGTCGAGTCCGGGGAAGGCGGTGGTGGTGGCCTCCGCCAAGGTGGCGGGGGCGAGGATGGTGGGCGCCTGGAGCTCGGCGAGGAGCCGGCCGAGGTCGGCGACGGTCCCCGTGGCCCCCGATGCGGGGGAGCCCTCGAGCCGCGTCCCGGTGAGGTGGAGGGGCTCGAGCACCGCGGCCCGGAGGTACTCGTCGAAGGGCATCGCCGCGGCGGCCGCGACCGCGTCGGCCAGCGTCTCGAAGCCGGCGTTGGAGTAGATGCGTCGCTTCCCCGGCGGCGCGAGCGGGACCGCCTCGTCGGGGGCGAGGCCGGAGGCGTGGGCGAGGAGGTGGCGCACGGTGGCGCCCGGAGGCCCGGCCGGAGCATCGAGGGCGACGGTCTCCTCCTCCACGGCGACGAGGACGGCGACCGCGGTGAGGACCTTGGTGAGCGAGGCCAGGGCGAAGCGCCGATCGATGTCTCCGTGGTCGACCGTGCCACCGCTGGCCCGCACCACCACGCCCGCGGCGGTGCCCACCGGCCAGGCGTCCATCGCTGCCAGCGCGGCGCGCGCCCGGCTCCGCTCGTCCTCCGTCACACCGGCACCTCCCGCGCCGCGTCCGGCCTCTGGGGCGATGCCCGACGGAGGCGGGAGCGCTGCTCGACCGCGAGGGCGAGGAGGCCGCCGGCCACCATGCCGGCGACGTGGGCCACCCACGCCACTTGGGCGATGTCGGGGGTGAAGAACTGCAGGACGAAGTACAGGCCCAACAGCACATACGCCGGGAGGTACACGACTTGGAACACCAGGTTTGGCACCAGGGTGAGGATGCGGGTGTGTGGGTGGAAGATCACGTACGCGCCCATCACGCCCGAGACGGCGCCCGACGCGCCCACGGCGGGCACGGCGTCGGTGAGGTTGGCGGCGACGTGGCCGAGCATGGCGAGGATGCCTGTCACCACGTAGAGGCCGAGGAAGGCCGCATGGCCGAGGCGGTCCTCCACGTTCTTGCCGAACAGCCAGAGGAAGAACATGTTGCCCACCAGGTGGATGACCCCACCGTGCAGGAACATGTGGGTGAGGAGGCTGAGCGGCACGTGCTTCTCGTCGGGGACCGCCGAGAGCCGGGTACCCCGGTCACAGCCCTCGGGCTCGGAGACGAGCGGCTCGAGCCGGCGCACCTCACAGGGGATCACGCCCCACTGGTTGACGTGCTCCTCCGCCACCGCCCGCTGGCGGGCAGGGTCGGCGGAGGTCGCCCCGGTGTCGAGCGCGCCCGACTGGAAGACCGGCGGCTGGAGCAGCAGGAACACCACCACGTTGGCCACGATGAGCGCCCAGGTGACGATCGGCGCCCGCTCGGCCGTGCTGTCGTCGCGCAGGGGGAGGGCCACGGCTCAGCTCGCCGGCTGCCACTGGGGCAGCCGGATGACGACGGTGCGCCCAGCGAGGTCGTGAGGCCCGAGGTTGTGGTTCGACAGGCGCACCCAGGCGGCCAGGATGAGCTGGAGCGGCGGCACGTAGAACAAGGGGGCGAGCACCAGGGCGCGGAGGAACGACCGCCAGGGGCCGGGCGGTTCGCCGCTGCGGCGGTCGACCACCATGACCCGTTCCCGCCAGTGGCCGCCCGTCTGGCCGTAGCGGCTGACCCGCCAGGTCTCGTCGGCGACGAAGGCGGTGAGCCACGCCAGCGAGATGACCACGAGCGGACCGATCCCGTCGCCGAGCTCTCCGGACGCGGTGAGAGCGACCGTGCCGGCCACCAGCAGCGGGGCGTGGTCGAGGCGGTGGGCGCGCGCCCGACGCCGCTCGGCGAGTGAGGCCACCGGCCCGAGGGGTGTCACCGGCGTGCGCTCGCCGGCCGCCTCCCACTGGCGGACGTAGTCGTGGGCGATGAGGGAACCGAAGGCCCGGGGGAGCACGACGGTGCCCGACCGACGGTCGTGGAACCCCCGCCGCATCGGGCTCAGGCTCGCCGAGGCGACCAGGGCGGGCAGGCCCACGACCGAGAGCCCCACGACGGCGACGATCACCGACCGGCGCAGCGCGGCGGCGACCGGGAGTGGTCCGGCGTGGTCGAGGGCGCGCACGCGCAGTCCGGTCGCCAGCTTGCCCGGGGTCGCGCCGACGCTGGCGAGGAGCGAGGCCTCCTGGGCTGTGACGAGGAGGATCGCCACCACGAACCCCAGCACCGGGCGGTCGTCGGGGGTCAGGGCGAACGCGGCCACGGTGAGGCCGGCGGCGATGACGGCGTCGATGCTGCGGGCGAGCGCCCGGCGACCGACACCGACGAGGGGTGAGGTGCTCGTGGCCAGGGGCGCAGTCTGGCAGGGCGGGCGCGGCTCGGACCAGACCGGCGCCAGCACCTACCGTTGCGCTCCGTGCCCACCGCCGACGCTTCTCTCCACCTTCGTCGGCGCCGCCGGACGAGTGTCATCGCCGGTCTCGTGCTCGCCGTCGCCCTCGCTCTCGCCGGCTGCGGTGGGGATCCGGGGGCCGGCACCGGCGCCGCGGTTGGCATCGCCTACGGCCCCGGCGGCCGCGGCGACCGGGCCGAGAACGACCTGGCATCGATCGGCGTGCAGCGCTCGGTGGTGGCCCACGACGTGCGCGTCCAGGAGGCGGCGCTGAGCGACGAGGTCCCCGATCGCGAGGTCCTGCTGCGCCTGCTGGCCGAGGGCGGCAACCGTCTGACGGTGGGGATCGGTCCGGGGTACGACCGGGCGGTGGTGCCCGTTGCCGAGGACTACCCCGATCACCACTTCGTGGTGGTGGGGGGCGAGGCGACGGGTGACAACGTGGCTGCCGTCCGCTTCGCCGACGAGCAGGGGGCCTTCCTGGTCGGTGCGGCTGCCGCCCTGACCTCGGAGACCGGCAGGATCGGCATCCTCGTCGAGCGAGCCGACGAGCGGGCGCGCCGTCACCGGGCGGGCTACGCCGCCGGCGCCCGCCACGTGCGCCCCGACGTCGAGGTCGACCTGTGGGTCATCGACGACGCCCCGGTCGACACGGCCGCGACCGAGGTGGCCGTGGCCCGCGAGCTGGCGGTGCTGCTGTACGAGGCGGGAGCCGACGTGGTCTACGAGGCTGCCGGCGGGAAGGTGGTGGGCGTCCTCGAGGCCATTCGCCGCCTCGAGGCCGACGGGCGCCAGCGTTGGGCGATCGGCAGCGGCACCGACCAGTACGACGAGGTCAGCGAGACGGCCCAGTCCCGCCTCCTCACGACGATGCGGTCCCGGCTCGACCTCGCAGTCGAGGTCGCGGTGACGGGCTACGTCGAGCGGGGCGGGCCCTCGGGTACCACGGTGCTGGGCCTCGCCGAGGGCGGGGTGGGCTACACCGACAGCGGAGGTCACCTCGACGTCGTCGACGATCAGCTGCAGGCGCTGCGCCGGCAGATCATCGCCGGCGAGATCGAGGTGCCCACCTCTTGAGCGGGATCCCTTCCGTCAAGATACAAGTACCATACAAGTGTGGATGCCGGGTTGGTCGTGCTCGTGGGGGTGGCGGCGCTCCTCACGTCGGCCATGACGGCCGTCCTCGGCTTCGGCGGCGGGCTGGTGCTGCTGGCGGTGCTCGTGCTGTGGGTGGAACCGGTGGTGGCCATCCCGCTGCACGCGGCGATCCAGATCGTCTCCAACGCCACCCGGACGGTCATCCGGCGGCGTGACGTCGACCGGGCCGTGGTGGCGCCGTTCGCGTTGCTGCTCCTCCCGGCAGGGGCGCTGGCCATGCCGCTGGTGGTCCGGGCGCCGTCGGAGGCACTGCAGGTCGCAATCGCCCTGACCGTGCTTGCGGCTACCTGGGTCCCCGAGGTGCGGGGCGGCGCCACCCGGGCGCCGAGCCGTGTCGGTTGGGTGGCGGTGGGCGGGGTCATCGGCGCCCTCAACGTGGTCGTCGGTGCCACCGGACCGCTCCAGGCGCCGCTCTTCCGGGCCGCCGCGGCGAGCCGTCAGGCCTTCGTGGGCACCTTCGCCGCCAGCCAGGTGGCGGGTCACGCCGCCAAGATCATCCTCTTCGGCCTCGCCGGCCTGGCGCCCACCCGCTTCCTTGCGCCGGCCGCGATTGGCATGGCCGGGGTGGTGCTCGGCACGGCCGCCGGAAGCTGGGCGCTCGACCGCATGAGCGAGCACCGGTTCCGGGTGCTCTACCTCGTCGCCATCACCGCCACCAGCCTCTACCTGCTCGTCGACGCGGCGTGGTGAGGGGTCGAGGGGCGGGTCGTGACGCTGAACAAATGGGCTCAAACCGTTGCAGGAGAACGTATGTTCGACTACCATGGGGACATGTTGGAGCGGTTGGCTGAGGTGATTGACGAGGTCGACATCCCTGCCTCCGGCGAAGCCATCGCGGAGGTGTGCCGCCTGGTGGACCTGCTCAACGCCAAGCTGAGCGACGCCCTCGGACGCTTCGACGTCGATGCGGGGTGGTCGCCCGACGGGGCCACGTCGTTGACCGCGTGGTTGCGTCATCACACCGCGATGTCGGGCGCGGCGGCGTCGTCGACAGCCCGCACGGCGCGGCGGCTGCGGTCGCTACCGCTCACCGGTGACGCTTGGCGCGACGGGCGGCTCTCGGGCGGGCAGGTGCAGGCAGTGGTGGCCAACGTCGACGACGCCACCATCGGCCTCCTCGCCGACCACGAGGCCGAGCTGGTTCCAGTGCTCGAGCCGCTCGACGTGGCCCAGACCGCCACGGCCATGCGCCGCTGGAAGGAGCGGGCCGACGCCGTGGTCGACCGCGGCGACCCCGCCCCGGCACGGCGGTCGCTGCGCCTGTCGCGCACCCTCGGCGACCGCTACGAGCTCACCGGCTCCCTCGACGCCGAGTCCGGCGCCACGATCGAGGCCGCCCTGCGCCTCGCCCTGACCGACGACGCCGAAGGCGAGGAGCGCACCGCCCCCCAACGCCGCGCCGACGCGCTGGGAGACATCTGCCGGTTCTTCCTCGACCACCAACAGACCCGGGCCGGAGGGCGGCACCGCCCTCACCTCAACATCGTCGCCACCCTCGACGATCTCGACGGCGACGGGCCCGGCCAGGTGATCGACGGGCCGCTCCTGCCGGCGGCCAGCCTGCAGCGGCTCCTGTGCGACAGCGCCGTGCACCGGGTGCTCATGAAGGGCCGCACCAGCATCCTCGACTACGGCACCGCTACCCGCACCGTGCCCGCCAACCTCTACAACGCCCTCGTGCTGCGCGACCGGCACTGCCGCCATCCCGGCTGCGACCGACCACCAGGTTGGTGCGAAGCGCACCACGTCATCCACGTCAACCGACATGGACCCACCAAGTTGACCAACCTGGTCCTCAAGTGCTGCCGCCATCACCACCTCGCCCACCTCCCTCGCTGGAGCGAGACCATGGACCCCGACGGCACCCTCACCATCACCGATCCCCACGGTCGCACCTGGACCACGCACCCGCCCGGCGTCCTCGACCTGCGGCTCCCCGAGCCCGCCGCCGCCTGAGCGGCGGGCAATGGGGTCGAGTGCCTGGCCTCGCGGCACTTGTCGCCTCCCCAGTGGCACTCCGGGTCGCGGACTGCTGGGCGCACTCCGGTGATCGAGTGGTCAGAGGGAAAACTCGAGTGCCTCGACTCGTGGGCTGCTCCTACGATGTCGGTGGCTGCGCAGACGGGGAGTGACGTCCCCTGAGCAGCCTCACCGAATGAGGCCGTCGGAGCATCCGGCGGTGAAGTGTGGTGGCACCGCGGGATCCCCTCGCCCACACATCTGGGAGTTCGACCGGATGGAGGCGAAGGATGGAACGCAGGTTGGCCCACGAGCTCTGCGCACACGTTGGTGAACGCGTGCGCGTGCAGGGATGGCTGCACCACCAACGGCAGCTCGCACAGGTTGCCTTCGTCCTGCTTCGGGACCGCAGCGGGGTCGCCCAGGTCGTGGTCGTCGATCCCGACCTGCGGCAACGAATCGCGGGTGTGGCGTGTGAGTCCGTGATCGAGGTGACTGGCGAGGTCGCCAGCAGCGTGCAGGCGCCGGCAGGCGTCGAGATCGTCAACCCTTCGATAACGGTGATCTCCAGCGTCGACTCTGCGCCGCCGCTCGAGCTGCGGCGGCCGCAGCTGAACGCGCAGCTGCCGACACTGCTCGATCACGCAGCGATCTCGCTGCGCCATCCCCGTCGACGCGCGATCGCGCAGATCGCCTCGGCATCGGTAGCGGGCTTCCGCTCGACGCTCGACGGTTCCGGGTTCACCGAGATCTTCACCCCGAAGGTCGTGGCATCCGCCACCGAGTCCGGCGCGAACGTCTTCCCCATCGACTGGTTCGGGACCCAGGCGTATCTGGCTCAGAGTCCACAGCTCTACAAGCAGGTGATGGTCGGTGTCTTCGAGCGCGTCTACGAAGTGGCACCAGTGTTCCGTGCTGAGCCGCATGACACTGCGAGGCATCTCGCCGAGTACGTGTCCCTCGACGCCGAGGTGGGGTTCATCACCGACCACCGTGATGTCATGGCGATCCTCGGCACGGCCCTCCACGGGATGCTCGGGGCGATCGCCGAGACTGCCGCACCCGCCGTGGAGCTGCTCGGGCTCACCTTGCCGACGGTGCCAGAAGCGGTCCCGGTGGTTGACTTCGCCGACGCCCAGCAGATGATCGAAGCCGCGACCGGCCGTCCAACGGTCGGCGAGCCTGACCTTGCTCCACATGACGAGCGCTGGCTGTGCGAGTGGGTCCTGGCCGAGCACGGCTCAGAGTTCGTCTTCGTGACGGGCTACCCCATGGCGAAGCGGCCCTTCTACACGCACCCTGACCCTCAGGACGGGGCAGCGTCGAACAGCTTCGATCTTCTCTTCCGAGGACTTGAGCTCGTGACTGGGGGCCAACGACTGCACCGGCTCGAGGACTACGAGGCCGCGCTCGCCGGCCAAGACCTCACCGCGTTCGATGGCTACCTGGAAGCCTTCCGGCATGGGATGCCGCCTCACGGGGGCTTTGCGATCGGCCTCGAACGGTGGGTCGCCCGCCTCACCGGCGCTGCGAACATCAGAGAGGTCACGCTCTTCCCGAGAGATCTCCACCGTCTCACGCCGTAGGTCGGACGAGCTTCGGCGTCGCATCTGAACCGCGTCTACGTCAGCGTGTCGATCACCGAGTGCGGTAGCGATCGGTCGATGTCGAGGGACTCGAGCGCTGACCGTAGGCTGGTGACGACATCGGCGCCGTACTTCGGGCCCCAGCGATCTTCGACCCGGCCGACGGTCGCTTCGTACTCGTCGCGGGTGTTGCGGCCGCGTGACGTCGGCACGGCGAGTCGCACCTTGGGGTCGTCGGCGTCGCGCAAGATCTCGATGTAGCCATGGCGCTCGAGGACGGACTTGCCGTCGCCCTTGAGCCGACTGAGCATCGGGATCTCGCTGACCAGCGCACCCTCGTCCGGCAACAGGCGTAGCACCGTCGCAGCGAGATGGAGCCCGCCGATCCAGAGCTCCTCGAAGTCGGCTGCAAACGCCACGAACGTCTGCGACAGCAACGCCGAGAGGGGCAGGGCCGCGACGCTCGAACCGTCGACGTCGTGCCGGAGGACCGGCGCCCAGTCCGCAGCGTGGGTCGGCACCTTCGAGTCGATCTGGCCACCACCCGCGGTGTAGACGCCTCCGGTGATCGAGTGATCGGCCGGGCCGTAGCCGGTCGGGTGGTGCGGCCACTCGAGGTAGAGCTGGCAGACCACCTCGCGGAGTGGTGCGACGATGTCGCCGCCGACAGCTGCCTCGACGTCGGCGTCGAGCGACGGCCATCGGTCACGAGCCATCTCGCCGGCCGGCGATGGCCGCACGGCACCTCCTTCATGCACCAGCCACCCCTGCTTCTCCGCCGCGCCGACAGCGGCGCGAACCGCCCGCTTGGACAGGCGCGCTGCAGCCGGGAGCTCGCGCAGGTCGATGCCGTCGCCGACCGGCCGGAGCACGTTCGACCACACCGCCAGTGTCGGCAGACCGGCCGAGCCGGCGCCTCGCTGCTCGTACTCCTGCGTCACCGTGACGAGCGCCTGTGCCAGCAGGGCGTTCATGGGCAACCTCATGGCACGCCGGCATAGCACGCCTCGGACGCCAGCGCTCGCCCCTCAGGCGTCGACGAGCTGGACCTCGTCGCCCTCGGCGATCGTGCCCGGCTGCGTCACGTCGACGTAGATGCCGAGGTGGTTGGCGTGCAGGTCCTCGAGGGCGGCGTACATCTTCGCCTGCCGCTCCAGCCCGGGCTGGCCGCGCAGTGGCATGGCGCAGCGCACGGTGGGGTGGCGAGGCGTCAGGACGGCGTCGCCGATCCTGAGGTGGCACCCGTCGCACCATGCGTCCTCGCCGAAGGGCTGCACGTCGGCGTCGAGGACGATGTTGGGGCGGAACCGCCGGACGTCCCAGTCGAGCTCGGGGTGGACGCGGGCGCACCCTTCGAGCGTCGAGGACGTGAGCAGGTGGATGCCGGCGAGGTCGAGGAACGTGCCCGGCGGCGTCGGGATGGCGACCATCTCAGCGTCGTCGTTCGGCGGGTCGAAGGTCATCTCGTAGGAGACCTGCTCGCGCGCTCGGGGGGTGTCGAGGTGCACCTCGCGTCCGAGCCACGCCGACAGCCGGGCATCGACCTCGGGGTCGTCGCTGCGCACCTGGCCGCCGTCCGGCAGGGTGATCGTGACCGCCCCGGCGTCGTCGCGCTCGGCGGAGGCGAGCAGCAGGGCCGAGTAGCGCTTGGCGCTCATCAGCGCGCCCGTGTCTCGGTCGATCAGCGCGAAGCCTCGGTCGTCGTGCACGCCCGTGCTCACCAGCTCCAGGGATGGCAGCCGGGCCCCTTGCATGGACTTCACGGGGTAGCGCCACAGCTCTTCGACGGTTCCGATTCGCATGGACCGGTGATAGCACTTCGATGATGACGAGCGTGCGAGTGGCCAGACGACGATTGCTCGATGGGGGCCGGCGGGCCCGTCGCTACGTGCGGCGCCTCGAGCGGGGCGACCCACGGC
Organism: Acidimicrobiales bacterium; assembly: GCA_035512495.1. NCBI lineage: Bacteria > Bacillati > Actinomycetota > Acidimicrobiia > Acidimicrobiales > Acidimicrobiales bacterium. The sequence goes on along the minus strand of DATKDW010000062.1, from coordinate 139,066 downwards.
CGCCGATCCCGCCGCCGCTCCCGGCCGGGCGGATCGTCGACGTCCCGGGCCGTGGCGAGGTGTTCGTTCGTCAGTCGGACGGCCCGCCGGGCGCGCCCACGGTGCTGCTGCTCCACGGCTGGACCGCGTCTGCCGACCTCAACTGGTGGCGGGCCTACGACGCCGTCGGGGGGCTGGCGTCGGTGGTGGCGGTCGACCACCGCGGCCACGGTCGGGGGATGCGGAGCGAGGAGCCGTTCACCCTCGAGGCGGCTGCCGACGACGCTGCGGGCGTGGTGCGGGCCCTCGGGCTGCGCTCCGTGATCGCCTGCGGCTACTCCATGGGTGGCCCCATCTCGATGCTGCTGTGGCGGCGTCACCCCGAGCTGGTCGACGCCCTCGTCTTCCAGGCCACCGCCCTGGAGTGGCGGGCGAGCCGTCGCGAGCGGCTGGTCTGGAAGACCATGGGCCTGCTCGAGTACGTCCTGCGGCTGGGCGCGCCACGCGGGATGATCGACCGCCTGCTGCGCGACGCCATCGAGACCAGCCCCGACCTGGCGCCCTACCAGGGGTGGCTCAAGGGCGAGCTGCGTCGGGGCGACCCCACCGACACAGCTCACGCCGGGCGTGCCCTCGGCGGCTACGACGCCCGTCCCTTCGCCAGTGAGGTCGACGTCCCGACCGCCGTGGTGATCACCACCGAGGACCGGCTCGTCCGGCCCCGCAAGCAGCGGGCGCTGGCCAAGGCGGTGCCCGGCGCGACCGTCCACCAGCTCCGGGGTGACCACGACGCGTGCCTGGTGTCGGGCCGGGACTTCGCCCGGGTCACCGCCACGGCGATCGACGACGTGATCAGTCGGCTGCCGCCCCGGCCCACGGTCGACCGCCGTTAGCGTGCGGGTCCATGGCCGTCGCCCTCATCACCGGTTGCAGCAGCGGCTTCGGGCTCCTCGCCGCCCTGCACGGGGCCCGCCAGGGCCACACGGTCGTGGCGACGATGCGCGACGCCTCCTGCGCCGGCGAGCTCGAGGCCGCCCGGGACGACGAGGGCCTCGACCTCCGCATCGTGGCGCTCGACGTCACCTCCGACGCCTCGGTCGCCGCCGCCGTCGATGGTGTCGTCTCCGACCTCGGCCGGATCGACGTGCTGGTGAACAACGCCGGCCTGGGCATCCGGGGCGCGGTCGAGGAGGTCGACGTTGCCCAGGCGGAGGCGGTCTTCGCCACGAACGTCTTCGGCGTGCTGCGGGTCACCAAGGCGGTGCTGCCGGTGATGCGCGACGCCGGCTCGGGCGTGATCGTGAACGTGTCGTCGATCGCCGGGCGCGTGAGTCCGCCCTTCGGTGGGATCTACGGCGCCTCGAAGTACGCCCTGGAGGCGGTCAGCGAGGCTCTCCACTACGAGGTGCACCCCTTCGGCATCCGGGTCGCCGTCGTGGAGCCGGGCAGCTTCCCCACCCGCTTCGACGACAACCGCCAGGTCGCCGATGCCGACGGCTCGCCCTACGACGAGCTCCGGGCCCGGTGGGACGCTGCCTACGGGAACGTGCCGGGACGGGAGGGCGGACCGGCCGACCCGCAGGTCGTCGCCGAGGCCATCTGGGAGGTCGCCACCGACCCGGAGGCCCCCCTGCGGCGCCTCGTGGGCACCGACGCCGAGCTCCTCGGTGCCCTCCGCGCCGACCTCGACGACGACGCCTTCGAGCAGACCGTGCGCACCGCCCTCGACTTCTGGGACTGACGCGCACGGCCCTGAGTGTCTTGGAGTGGGGTCGAGGCGCTACCCTGGGTGGTGCGAGGTGGCACGCAGCATCGTGGCCTCGCGGGTTGCCTCACCGCTCCTCCCCGTCCAGACGGAGTGCGGCGCCGCGATGGCGACCCACCTTCCGCAGATGACGATCACCAGGAGCAACCCAACCATGAGCACCACCTTCGCCGCGCTCGGCGTCTCGAGCGATCTCGTCGACTCCCTCGCCACCCGTGGCATCACGGCCCCGTTCCCCGTGCAGGCCATGACGATCCCCGACGGCCTCGCGGGCCTCGACGTGTGCGGCAAGGCCAAGACGGGCTCGGGCAAGACCCTGGCCTTCGGTCTGCCCATCGTGGAGCGGGTCGAGGAGGCCGAGCCCCGCCACCCGCGCGCCATCGTCCTGGTGCCCACCCGGGAGCTGGCGGTCCAGGTCACCCTCGAGCTCGAGCCGCTCGCCGCCCAGCGCGACCGCATCGTGCAGGCGGTCTACGGCGGCACCGACATGGACAAGCAGCTCAAGTCGCTCGAGGAGCCAATCGACATCGTCGTCGCCACCCCGGGTCGCCTCATCGACCTGATCGACCGCAAGGAGATCTTCCTCGACGCCATCGAACAGGTCGTGCTCGACGAGGCCGACCGGATGGCCGACATGGGCTTCCTCCCGCAGGTCGAGTGGGTGCTCCGCCACGTGAACCCGGATCACCAGACGATGCTGTTCTCCGCGACGCTCGACGGCGAGGTCGACCACCTGGTCCGGGTCCACATGAAGGACCCCGTGTTCCACGAGGTCGCGTCCGACAACGTCACCGTCGAGGACATGACCCACCGCTTCCTCCAGGTCCACCAGATGGACAAGGTCAAGGTGGCGGCTGCCATCGCTGCCGGCACCTACCGGTGCCGGATGTTCGTCCGCACCAAGCGCGGCGCCGACCGCCTGGCCGAGCAGCTGGAGAAGGAGGGCGTGCGGGCCGAGCCGATCCACGGCGACCTGCGCCAGGGCGCGCGCGAGCGGGCACTGAACGACTTCATGTCCGGCGAGCTCCATGTGCTCGTCGCCACCGACGTCGCCGCTCGAGGGATCCACGTCGACGAGATCGACGTGGTGGTCCACTACGACCCGCCCGCCGACCACAAGACCTACCTGCACCGCTCGGGCCGGACCGCCCGGGCCGGCAGCGCCGGCGTGGTCGCCACCCTCGTGCTCTGGGACCAGGAGCTCGAGGTCAAGGCCATGCAGAAGCGCATCGGGCTCGACCTCCCGCTGGTCGAGGTCTTCTCCAACGACCCCCGCCTGGCCGACCTGGCGGCGTGGGACGACAGCGAAGCCGTCGCCTGACGACCACCCCGCCGAGGGGTCGTTGACACCTCACTGACGCGTCTGTCAGTGTCCGGCCGTGCCGACCATGGACTCGCTCAGCATCGCCAGCGACCCGGCCGCGCTCACCCCGGCGTGGCTGACCGAGGCGCTCCGCGCTTCCGGTGAGCTCGGCGACGAGGTCGCCGTCACCGAAGTCGACCTCGCCCCGGTGGGCACCGGGCAGATGTGCGACAGCATCCGGGTGCACCTCACCTACGACGGCGCCCCCGACTCGGCGCCGGCGACGCTCGTCGCCAAGCTGCCCGCCGCGGACACCACGAGCCGCGAGACCGCCAAGTCGCTCGGCAGCTACGAGAAGGAGGTGCGGTTCTACCAGCAGCTCGCCGGTGGGCTGCCGGTGCGCACGCCCCGATGCCTGTACGCCGACATCGACGTCGCCGACGCCGACTTCGTGCTCTTGCTCGAGGACATGGCACCTGCCGAGCAGGGCGACCAGCTGGCCGGCTGCCCACCCGAGCAGGCCGAGGTCGCCGTCGCCGAGCTCGTGAAGCTGCACGCCCCCCGGTGGGACGACCCCACGCTCGGCCAGCTCGAGTGGCTCCACCGCGACCCGGAGGCCGGGCGGATGTTCCTCTCCCAGCTCCTCCCCATGCTGCACGAGGGCTTCCGGGAGCGCTACGCCGACCGCCTGAGCCCGGAGGCTGCAGGAGCCTGCGACGCCCTCTTCGCCTCGCTCGGCGGCTACATCGGCCGCGACCCCGGACCCGTCACGGTGGCCCACGGCGACTACCGCCTCGACAACCTGCTGTTCGGTGGCCACGGGGGCGGGGTGCCGGTGGCGGTGGTCGACTGGCAGACCGTCACCCTGGGGCCGGCGCTGACCGACGTGGCGTACTTCATCGGGGCCGGGCTGGTGCCCGACGACCGCCGGGCGCACGAGGACCGACTTGTGCACCGCTATCACGACGACCTCGTCGCCGCCGGCGTTGGGGGCTACGGCTGGGACCGGTGCTGGGAGGACTACCGGCGTGGCACCTGGGCCGGGCTGGTGATGGCGGTCGCAGCTTCGATGCTCGTGGAGCGCACCGAGCGGGGGGACGAGATGTTCATGACCATGGCCGAGCGCCACGCCCTCCACGCCCTCGACCTCGACGCCGTCGAGCTGCTCCGAACCTAGGGCCGCTCCCGGCCGGCAGGATCGGTGGCCCGTTCTCGGCCGGTCGATCGGGCAGACTTGGGCCGTGCGGGACTGGGTCGTGGCCAGCGGGATCATCGAGGGCGACGACGGGGTCCTGCTGGTCAAGAACCTGCGCCGCGACGGCCGTGCGGACTGGTCGCCACCCGGGGGGGTGGTCGAGGTCGCCGACGGCGAGAGCGTCCTCGACGGCCTGACCCGCGAGGTCGAGGAAGAGACGGGGATCACCGTGACCTCCTGGGAGGGGCCCGTCTGGGAGGTCGAGGCGACGGCGGAGGGCATGGGGTGGCGTCTGCGGGTCGAGGTCCACCGGGCGCTGGGGTGGACGGGGCAGCTGGCCGTCGACGACCCGGACGGCATCGTGGTCGACGCCCGCTTCATCCCGGTCACGCACTGCCCCTTCCACCTGTCCGAGGCTTGGCTGCCGACCCACGAGCCCTTCTCGGCGTGGCTGGCCGAGCGCTGGACCGAGCGCCGGCACTACCGCTACCGGATCGACGGCGAGGCGCGCGCGTCGATGGTGGTCACCCGCTTGTGACCACCGCCGACGCGGCCGGGGTCGCCGGGCTTGCCGGGATCGAGGTGGTGGGGGACCCCACCATCCTCCACGTCGACATGGACGCCTTCTTCGTCTCGGTCGAGCTCCTCGAGCGACCCGACTTGCGGGGTCGCCCCGTGGTCGTCGGCGGGGACGGCAACCGGGGGGTCGTGGCCGCAGCCTCCTACGAGGCTCGCTCGTACGGCATCCACTCGGCTATGCCGTCGACGCGGGCGCGCCGGCTGTGCCCCCACGCCACCTTCCTCCGCGGCCGCCACGCCCGCTACCAGGAGGTCAGCACCGAGGTCTTCGGCATCTTCCGGAGCATCACCCCCCTCGTGGAGGGCATCTCGCTGGACGAGGCCTTCCTCGACGTCGCGGGTGCCCACCGGCTGTTCGGCACGGCGCCCGCCATCGCCGAGCTGCTGCGCCGGCGCGTCCACGACGAGACGGGGCTGTGGTGCTCCGTCGGCGTGGCGCCGCGCAAGCTCATCGCCAAGCTGGCGTCGGAGGCCGCCAAGCCCGGCGCCTCCCGCGCCGGCCCGCAGCCCGGCCGAGGCGTGGTGGTGGTCGGACCCGCGGAGGAGCTGGCGTTCCTCCACGCCCACCCGGTGGGCGCGCTCTGGGGTGTCGGCCCGGCGACGCTGGCCCGTCTGGAACGCCTGGCGGTGCGCACCGTGGGCGATCTGGCAGGCCTCCCCGAGTCGACGCTCGTCGCCGCCCTCGGCAAGGGGGCCGGTAGCCACCTCCACGCCCTGGCCTGGGCGCGCGACTCGCGTGCCGTGGTCCCCGACACCCGCCCGAAGTCGGTCAGCCACGAGGAGACGTTCTCCCGCGACCACCACAGCCTCGAGACCCTCGACCGCGAGGTGGTCCGTCTCTCCGAGGCGGTCGGCACCCGGTTGCGGCGAGCGGGGCTGGCCGGACGCACCGTGTCGGTGAAGGTCCGCTTCAACGACTTCCGGACCATCACCCGCTCAGAGACCCACCCCGAGGGCATCGACACGGGCGTCGCCATCGCCCGCACCGCTCGGCGACTCCTGGCCGAGGTCGACCCCTCACCGGGCGTCCGCCTCCTCGGGGTGGGCATCACCGGCTTGGCCGGGGGCGCCACCCGCCAGCTCAGCCTCGAGGCGAGCGACGAGCCCGACTGGACCGACGCCACCCGGGCGGTCGACGCCATCCGGGGTCGCTTCGGCGACGCTGCCATCGGGCCGGCCGTGCTCGCCGGCCGTGGCGGCCTCGAGGTCAAGCGGCAGGGAGACCAGCAGTGGGGCCCGGGTCGGGACCCCGCGCCGTGATCGAGATCGGGATCATCGGCTGCGGGTTCATCGGCACCATCCACTCGCGGGCGATCAAGGGAGTGGTTGGGGCCGGCCTGGTCGACGCGTCGGTGGTCGCCACCTGCGACGTCGACCTCGAGCGCGCCCGGGCCTCGGCTCGGCCACACGGGGCGGCCCTCGCCACCACCGACCCGCACGAGCTGCTCGACGCCGTCGACGCCGTCTGGATCTGCACGCCGACATCGTCCCACCGCGGCCTGGTGGAGGCTGCCGCCGCCGCGGGGGTGGCCCTCCTGTGCGAAAAGCCCCTCGCGACCTCCCTCGAGGATGCCGAGGCCATGGCCGCCGCCGTCGCCGCCGCTGGCATCCCGGCGCAGGTGGGGCTGGTGCTGCGGACGGCCCCGGCCTACCAGGCGGTCGTCGACCTGGTGCGCTCGGGCTCGCTCGGGCGCCCCATGGCGGTGGTGTTTCGAGACGACCAGTTCCTCCCGGTCCGCGGGCACTACGCCTCGACGTGGCGGGGCGAGGTCAGCATCGCCGGCGGGGGCACCCTCCTCGAGCACTCCATCCACGACGTCGATGTGCTCTCGTGGCTGCTCGGTGAGGTCACCTCGGTCTCGGCGCGCACCGCCGCCTTCGCCGCCCTCCCCGGCATCGAGGACGTGGCCGTGGTGACCCTCACGTACGCCTCTGGGGCGGTGGCGACGCTGGCGAGCGTGTGGCACCAGGTCCTGACGAGGCCCTCCACCCGCTCGCTCGAGGTCATCTGCGAGGACGGCATCGTCGCGGTCACCGACGAGTACACGGGCCCCCTGACGGTCACCACCGACGCCGGGATCGAGGAGCGCGCCTGCCCGTACCCCGACTGGGTCGATGGCCTGGGCATGCGGGGCGAGCTGGGAGCCGCGGCCGCCGGGTACGCGCCGCAGGCCCGGGCGTTCCTCGACGCCTTGGCCGCCGGGCGGCCGCCGGCACCCGGGCTCGGCGTGGCCGTCGCGGCCCACCGGATCGCGGCCGCCGCCTATCGCTCGGCGGCAGATGGAGGGGCTCCCACGGCACCGTGACCCGCCCCGGGGCGCGTTGTCGTCGCTGGCCTCGCGTGCGAAGATCGTGGGTAGCATCGGCGCAGGGCGAGTTCGTGGAGGGTAGGCGGCGTGCCGCTTTCGGAGGACGAGGAACGCATCATCAGGGAGATCGAGCGCGAGCTGTCCGCGTCCGATCCCGACCTGGTGCGCGAGGTCTCCTCGACGACCGTGTTCCGCCACGCGGGCCGCAACCTCAAGTGGGCAGCACTCAGCTTCGTCGTCGGCGTCGTGTTCATGGTGGCCACCCTGAGCGTCACGCCGCTGCTCTCGTTCGTCGGCTTCCTCGCCATGCTCGGCTCCGCGTTCTTCTTCGAGCGCAACCTCCGCAAGATGGGCCGAGTGGGCTGGCAGGAGTGGAGCACCTCGATGCGCTCGGCGGGCATGAAGGACTACTTCGGCAACACCGGGCAACGCGTCCGGGACCGGTTCAAGAAGGACGAGTAGCCCTCGGCGGTGTCCAGCCCGACTTGAGGCTGGCTCCCCGCGGTGCGTACCGTCGCCCCCATGCCGAAGCAGAAGCGAGCGTTCAGCGTCGAGATCGAGGCGCGGCTGACCGTGCAGGCCTTCGACGAGGCGTCCGCTCGCAAGAAGGTCGAGCGGGTCCTGGCGGAGGGAAGGGAGCTCGGACCCGACGTGGAGAGCACCGACGCCGTGTGGACCTACGCCGTCACCGCCCAGGAGTAGCACCGGGCCCGTCAGCGCGAGGCCAGCTCCTCGCGGACGTCGCGGCGGGAGGTCCGAGCCGGGATGAGGGGTCGAGGGTCGAGGGCCCAGCGCACCCGGGTGGGGCCGTCCAGCGTCCCGGTGACCGTCCGCTCGATCGTCTCGGCAGCGTCGACGGCCTGCCCGGCGGTGTCCGCACCGACGTCGCCGGCGGCATAGGTGGCCGCGGTGGACGCGCCGGCGAGGCCACGGAGGAGCGCGGGGTCGACGCCCTCGGTCCGTCCGGCGCGCCGGGCGTACTCGGCGGGGGTCTCCCACGGCCGCTGGGGTGTGCCGGCGCGGGCGAGCAGCTCGCCGACCTCCGTCCAGGCCACCTGGACGCGGTCGGAGTTGGTGGTGGCCGCGGCGCGACGGCGGTCGCGACGGCGGCCGGCGACGAGGGCAAGGGCGCCCGCCCACAGCAGGGGCACGATGACCAGCAGAGCCAGGACGATCAGGAGCCGCGGGAGCCAGCGGCGGGCAGCCGAGTCGCCGGGGTCCTCGCCGCCCGCGCCGCCCCCGCCCTGGTCCGGGAAGAGGTCGGGCATCGTCGTGGGGGCACCCTCCCCCTGGTCGGTCGGCACCTCGGTGGTGGGCGGGAAGGTGGTCCCCGTGGTCGGGTCGTCGGGAGACGCCTGCTCTTCGGGGACTCCGGTGTAGGGCTCACCGCCGGGGATGCCGCGCCCGGGGGTCGGCTCGAAGGCGACCCAGCCGTAGCCGTCGAGGTAGACCTCCGGCCAGGCGTGGCCGTGGAGGCCGCGTACGTGGTAGCGGCCGTCCTCGCCGAGCTCGCCGGGGGTGAACCCCACCGCCACCCGTGCGGGGAGGCCGACGGCACGGGCCATGGCCGCGTAGGCGCCCGCGAACTGCTCGCAGTAGCCCCGGCGGCTCTGGAACAGGAAGTGCTCGAGGGCGTCGCCGCTGTGCCCGGGCGGGATCTCGAGGTCGTAGGTGAAGCTGCCGTCGCGGAAGTGATCCTGGAGGCGGCGCGCCCGGTCGAACTGGGTGAGGGTGGGGTCGCCTGCCACCTGGGCGGCCAGCTGCTGGACGGGGATGCTGAAGCCGTCGGGCAGCGCCGTGTAGGTGTCGCGCACCTGGCTCGGCGCGACGTTGGGGGCGGTGGCCAGGCTGGCGGCGTCGAGGGTCTTGAGGGCGGAGGTCACCCGGTACTCGAGGCCGGAGGCGGTGTCCTCCTCGGTGAGGAGGCTCCCGGAGTCGCCGTCGTAGCGGGCGTCGGTGCCCTCGACGGCGACGGGCTCGAACGCGGCGGGTAGCCAGATCGAGGAGAGGAGCCCGACACGCACGTCCTGGACTGCGACCTCGGCCGGGGCCAGGTGGGCTGGCACGTCCGACTCCAGGGTGCCGCGTGCCGGACGGTATTGGCCCTTGGAGGACCAGATGCGCCCGTCGAAGGTCTCGAGGGAGGTGAGACGCCAGTAGCTGCGCCGCTCGGAGGCGACGGTGAAGACCTCGACGTCGGCTTGGTCGACGATTCGGGCCCGGATGTCGACGAGGGGGCTGATGGTCACCCGTGACTCGGGGTCGCCGCGGTCGCTCGCCCGCCACGGGATCACGGCGTCGTCGCCGGCGCCGGGGAGCTCGGGACCGACGAGGGTGGCGGCGGCCACGGACAGCACGGCAAGGGCGGCGCCGGCACGCAGCAGGGACTTCGATCCGGCCCGGGCGTCGCTGGCGAGCCACGTCGGGGTCGTCGCCTGGTTCCGTGCGCGCTGTGCGAGCCAGTAGGCGAGCAGTGCCAGGAGGAAGGGGACCGTCGTGGTGGGCCGTCCCTGAGGCTCGGCCAGCGCCGCCCCGAAGATGAAGAGCGTCGCGCCTGGCACCGCGGCCTCGACGGGTGCGTTGGCCCGGAAGGCTGCGGTGTCGGCGGTGAAGGCCACCACCCAGGCCCCCATGGCGGAGGCCAGGACGAACCCCGGCTCCACCGGCGCGGGGGCGACCACGTCGCGGAAGGTGGCCAGCGCGTCGGCCAGCTGCTCCCGGGTGGTGGCGAGGGTCTCGCCGGTGGGCAGCCCGTACGACGTGGTCTCGGGGAGCAGGAACCAGGCCACGGCCAAGGCCAGGCCGCCCGACGCGATGACGGCGGTGGCGAGCGGCCCGAGGCGGGCGCGCCGGCAGAGCACCGCCAGCAGGTGGGCGCCGACACCGAAGCCCATCACGGGCACCAGGAACGATCCCTCGACGAACAGCTGGCTCAGGCCCAGTGCGGCCGCCACGGTGATCGCCGTCAGCGCCACCTCGGCCAGCACCAGGAGCTCGCCCGAGACGTGAGGAGCCCCTGGCTCCGTCCCGATGGGGCTGGGCTCGGGTGCGCCGGTCTCGGCCGGCTGGGTGAGGGTAGCGGTCACGTGGTGGCCCTCGCCCGTGACCGGCTGCGCCGGCGGGAGGCGATCGCCCGGTCCCAGGCCGGCCCGAACGGCGTGGAGCCGTCGATCAGAAGGACGTCGCCGACGATGCCGGTGCCGCCACCTCGTCCGGGTACGAAGCCGACGATCGTGACGTGGCCGTAGGAGGTGCGCAGGCGCCCGGCGGCCTCGAGGTCGGGCCCCGCGGCGCCGCCCAGGATGGCGGCCAGCGCGCCGCCGTTGCCCGGTCGGCGCAGCGAGAGCACGACCTGGGCGAGGTGGCTGTCGTCGGAGGTCCGCACCATCGCCAGGCGCTCCATGATCGACTCCACGTGGGCGGAGCCGGCGCCGAAGCCGGTGTCGTCACCCGCGGTCGTGACCAGGCGGATGAGGAACTTCCGGGAGGCGCAGGCGACGGTGATGCTGGCAGCGGCGCTCACGGCCCGCTCGAAGGTCTCCGGTGAGTGCATCTGCCGGCGGGTGTCGAGCAGGATGGTGGCGCGACCCTGCCACGGCAGCTCGTCCTGGCGGACCATGAGCTCGTCGCGGCGGGCGGTGGAGGGCCAGTGCACCCGCCTCAGGTCGTCACCGACCACGTACTGGCGCAGGGCATAGAAGTCCTCGCCCGAGGCCGTGAGCGCGTTGGGGTGGTCGGCACCACCGTGGGGGTCGTCGCCCTGGGTGTGGGGGAGGGGGCGGATCGACTCGATCGCCGGCCACACCGTCAGCTCGGCGATGGGCGCTCCCGGGGTCGAGACCGACGCCAGGCCGAACGGGTCACCGACCTCCACCGCCAAGGGGCCGATGCGAAGGAGGCCGCGCTTCTCGGTGGGCAGGCGGTAGGCGGCACGGACCGCGTTGCCGCTCGCCAGGGGCGACAGCACCACCTTGGCGCTGCGTCCCTGACCGACGGGGTCGCGCAGCTGGAGCAGCGGGGTTCGGCGGGCGCCGCCGTTGCGGACCCGGAGCTCCACCCGGCTCAGGCTGCCGGCGTGGACCCGGGGCGGGTGCAGCTCGCGGGCGATGTCGAGGCGCAGGCGGGTCAGGCCGACGGCGACGGTGGAGAGGACCACGAGGAAGAGCCCCGCGGCGCCGATCACGTACAGCTCGGTGACGCCGAAGAGGCGTCCGAGGCCCAGCACGACGACGGCGCCGACCACCACCAGCCACCCCTGCCGCGTGAGCACCGCCCTACCGGCTCGACTTCCCCGACGGGACAGCGACGTGGCGCAGCACGTCGTCGACGATCTCGGCCGTCTCCACGCCCTGCATGGCGGCCTCGGGGGTGAGCGAGAGCCGGTGGGCGAGGACGTGTTGGGCGAGTGCCTTGATGTCGTCGGGCACCACGTAGCCGCGGCCGCTGGCCGCGGCGCGTGCGCGGGCCGCCCGCTGCAGGGCCAAGGTGGCGCGTGGCGACATCCCGAGCTCGAGGGCGGGGTGGCGCCGGGTCGTCTCCGCCAGGTCGACGAGGTAGCTCTGGAGCGCCGGGGCCACGTGGATGGACCGGGCGGTCGCGCTCATGGCCAGCACGTCCTTGGCTGTGGCGACGGGTTCGAGGTGTTCGAGGATGTCGTCGCCACCCTGGCTCTCGAGGATCCCGACCTCAGCGTCGCGGGCCGGGTACCCCACCGAGATGCGCATGAGGAAGCGGTCGAGCTGGCTCTCCGGGAGGGGGTAGGTGCCCTCGTGCTCCACGGGGTTCTGGGTGGCCACGACCATGAACGGCTCGTCGAGGGCATAGGTCGTCCCGTCGACGGTGACCTGGCGCTCTTCCATGGCCTCGAGGAGAGCGGACTGGGTCTTCGGCGATGCCCGGTTGATCTCGTCACCCAGGACCAGGTTGGCGAACACCGCCCCGGGTCGGAAGTCGAACTCGCCGCTCTGGCGGTTCCAGACGGTGACGCCCACCACGTCCGACGGTAGGAGGTCGGGGGTGAACTGGATGCGTCCCCACCTGCAGTCGAGCGAGGTGGCGAGGGCCTTGGCCAGGCTGGTCTTGCCCACGCCCGGCACGTCCTCGATGTGGAGGTGGCCCTGGGCCACGAGGCACAGGAGCACCAGCTCCACCACCTCCGGCTTGCCCTGCACGACGGTCTCGACGTTCCCGGCGATCGCCGCGAACGTCTCGGCGAAGGCGGCGGGCTCATCAGCCGACGATCGTTGCCTGGCCACCTGGCTGCCGTCCTTCCCCGTGGGCGCCACACCGGCCCAGCTCGTCGTCTCCCTCCTCCGAGCCTAGGCCCCGGATCGCGCCTCCGGCACGGCGGGGCACCGTAGGGTCCCGGCGTGGACGTGGCGCTGGCGATCGACGTTGGGGGCACGAAGCTGGCGGCCGGCCTCGTCGACGCCGACGGTCGCCTCATCGCCCGGGCGAGCACCCCGACGGCAGCCGCCGGTGGCGACGCCGAGTCGCTGTTCGCCGGTCTGGGGTCCCTCATCGCCGAGGTGCGGAGGGGGGACGAGTCCGTGTGCGGGGTCGGGTGCGGCGGCCCGATGACCCTCGGTGGTGAGGCCGTGTCGCCGCTCAACATCCCGGCCTGGCAGGGGTTCCCGCTCCGTCGGCGGCTGGCCGAGCTGACGGGCCTGCCCACCTTCGTCGACAACGATGCCAAGGCGCTTGCCCTCGGTGAGGGGTGGCGGGGCGCGGCCGCAGGTGCCCGCGACTTCTTGGCCATGGTCGTCTCGACCGGCGTGGGCGGCGGCATCGTGCTCGACGGCCGGCTGCTCGACGGCGCGGCGGGCAACGCCGGCCACATCGGCCACCTGGTGGTCGAGCCCGACGGCCGTACGTGCGCCTGCGGCGCCCGGGGCTGCCTCGAGGCCGAGGCCTCGGGCACCAGCATCGCCACCGTCACCGGGCGCCCCGCGGCGGAGGCCGGCCCGGCGGTCGTGGCCCGCACCGGTCGCCTCGTGGGCCGGGCGGTGGCGTCGGTCGCCAACCTGCTCGACCTCCGCCTCGCCGTCGTGGCGGGGTCGGTGGCCCTCGGGTTCGGCGACCCCTTCTTCGCCGCCGCCCAATCGGAGGTCGACGCCGTCGCCCGCCTGGAGTTCTCCGCCGGCGCCCGCATCGTGCCGGCCGGCCTCGGCCACGAGGGGCCCCTGGTGGGGGCGGCAGCGGTCGGCTGGCGAGGCATCCACGGGGTCCTCGACAAGCGGTAGAGGGCTACGCTCGGCGGCCATGGAGCCCCACTACGCGCCCGAGGCCGAGGTCTACCGCGAGAAGGTCCAGGCGTTCCTCGCCGAGCACCTGCCCGCCGACTGGCAGGGCACGGGGGCGCTCGAGGGCGAGGAGCTCGAGCGCTTCGGTGCGGCGTGGCGCCGCACGCTCTACGAGAACGGGATGCTCGGCACCTCGTGGCCCACGGAGTACGGCGGAGCGGGGCTCTCCGCCATGGAGCAGGTGGTCCTCCAGGAGGAGTTCGCCAAGGCGGGCGTGCCGCCCTACGCCCCCAACGACGTCTTCGGGATCCAGATGGTGGGCAACACCATCATCCAGTGGGGGACCGACGAGCAGAAGCACCACTTCCTGCCCCGGATCCTCTCCGGCGAGGACCGCTGGTGCCAGGGCTACTCCGAGCCCAACGCCGGCTCCGACCTGGCCAACGTGGGTTGCCGGGCCGAGCTCGACGGGGAGGAGTGGGTGCTCAACGGCCAGAAGATCTGGACCTCGGCCGGTCACCTCGCCGACTGGATCTTCGTCCTCGCCCGCACCGACCCGTCCGCGGCCAAGCACAAGGGCATCAGCTTCCTGCTCGTGCCCATGGACCAACCGGGGGTGGAGGTGCGCCCCATCAAGATGATCTCCGGAGAGTCCGAGTTCAACGAGGTCTTCTTCACCGACGCCCGCTGTCCCCGCGCCAACGTCGTCGGGGAGGTCAACGCGGGGTGGGGCGTCGCCATGACCCTGCTCGGCTACGAGCGGGGCGAGGCCGCGGCGGTGCTGCCGATCCGCTTCCGCGGCGAGCTCGACCGCCTCCTCGCCCTGGCCAAGGAGCGAGGGCGCGACGAGGACCCGGTCTTCCGCCAGAAGCTGGCGTGGTGCCACACCAAGGTCGAGATCATGCGCTACCTGGGGATGCGCGCCCTCACCAAGTTCCTCGCAGGCGAGCAGCCCGGCCCCGACGCGGCAGTGTCCAAGCTGTACTGGAGCGAGTACCACCGCATCGTGACCGAGCTCGGCGTCGACATCCTCGGGGCCGACGCTCTCACCCCGACCGGCCGGCGCCCGTCGAGCGCCTTCCAGACCGACGACCCCGGTGCGCCCAACAGCTCGCGCTCGTGGGTCGACGTGTTCCTGAACGCCCGTGCCGGGACCATCTACGCGGGCACCAGCCAGGTTCAGCGAAACATCATCGGCGAGATGGTGCTCGGGCTCCCGAAGGAGCCTCGGGTCGCTGCGTGACGACCGGGGAGCAGGACGACGTCGCGGATGACCGGCCTGGCCGGGGCCCGTCACCGAGCGGGACCCCTCCCACCGCCTCCGCAGGCTCCGGCGGCGGGCCCCTCCCCTCGGTGCCACCCCGCCAGGCCTCGCGCCGCCCCGTCGACCGCTCCTGGCTTGTCCCGGTCGCGCTCACCGTGCTCCTCCACCCGTCGCTTTGGCTTGTTGGGGTGCGGCAGGTCTTTGTTTTGGCTTCTCCTGGTTGGTGGGGTCGGAAGCCCTTTTTGCCGCTGCCTGATCCCTCGTATCTGCGGTTCCGGCTGGTCACGGCGTACGGGGGCGACGGGTCGTCGCCCCCGGACCCTGCCGACGTGGTCACGTACCTGCGGTGGTGCAGGCGGTGGCGGGGGGTGGTCGGCCATGGCGGTTGAGTGCTCGAATCACCGCCGGTGCCGCCGTCCCGGCGCCGGCGGAGGCTAGGTTCTCGGCCGTGGTGAGGGCGCTGGTCCTCAATGCGAGCTACGAGCCGCTCTGCGTCGTCTCGGCACGGCGGGCGGTGGTGCTCGTCCTCAGTGAGAAGGCCGACGTCGTCCACGCGTCGGAGGAGGAGATGCGCTCCGAGCGCCTCACGGTGGCCGTCCCTTCGGTCATCCGGCTCCGGTACTTCGTCCGGGTGCCCTACCGGCGCCGCGCCGCGCTCAACCGGCGGGCGGTCTTCGCCCGCGACGGCGGCCGCTGCCAGTACTGCAGCGCGCCAGCCGAGAGCATCGACCACGTCGTCCCGCGGGCCAAGGGCGGCCTGCACGTGTGGGAGAACGTGGTGGCGGCCTGCCGTCCGTGCAACACCTCCAAGCGCGACCGGGACCTCGCCGACACCGCCATGGTGCTCCGGCGCACCCCCGCGGCGCCCCGGGAGCTGGCCTGGATCACGATCGCCGTCGGCGTGGTGCCGGCCCAGTGGGAGCCCTACCTGCAGCCTGCGATCTCGGCGTGAGCTCGGGCTGGCCGGTGGAGCGGGCCCGGGGGCCTGCCCGCCGGTTCCACGACCGCCCGCTCCACGAGCCGGCGTCCCGCCTGGTGTCGGTGCTGGAGGTCGACCGCCCGGCATTGGTCCTGGGGAGCACCCAGTCCGAGTCCTCGGTGGACGTCGCCGCCCTCGAGGCCGCCGGTGTCACGCTGGTTCGACGGCGCAGCGGCGGGGGTGCGGTCCTGCTCGTCCCGGGCGAGTCGATCTGGGTCGACGTGGTCGTGCCTCGGGGCGACGACGTGTGGGACGACGACGTGGGCCGGTCCTTCCACTGGCTGGGCGGGGTGTGGGCGGCCGCCCTCGGCGATCTCGGCATCGTCGCCGAGGTCCACACCGGCGGGCTGATCTGCACGCCGTGGTCGCGACTCGTCTGCTTCGGTGGGCTGGGCCCTGGGGAGATCAGCGTCGACGGGCGCAAGGCCGTGGGCCTCTCCCAGCGCCGGGCCCGCCACGCCGCCCGCTTCCAGTGCGCCCTTCTGCGACGGTGGTCGGCGGCCGAGGTCGTGGGCCTTCTCGCCCTCGACGACGACGAGCGCGCCCGCGCGGTGGCCGGCCTCGACCACGCCGCCGTCGGGCTGCCGATCGACGCCGAGGACGTCGTCGGCGCCCTGCTCGACCGACTCCCGTGAGGTGAGGTCCAGCCACCCGCGACGTTTCACCGACGCCCCGCCCGACACGCACCGGACGAACCCGTAGAGACACTCCGAACTGGGTGATCAGGGTCGTTCGGCCTATTTCAGTACGAGGCGCGCTTGCCTACGCTGAGTGCAGGTCAACGCGCGAGGAGAACCAGCCGGTGAGCGCACTGGGGAGCGACAGCCGGGTGAGGGCGTCGGGCCGGTCGTTGCGCCGGATCTGGATCTCCTCGGTCGCCGTGCTGGTCGCGGCGATCTTCTTCCTCGGGCTGCTCGCGGCCAGCACGCACCACTTCCAGCGGGCCGTGTTCGAGGGCACCACCTCGACGCACACGAAGAAGGCGAGCGCGGTGGGCGAGCTGCTCGTGATGAAGCGGCAGATGACCGACCCGCTGGTCGGGGTGCTGTACCGGCTCGGCGGCGATGAGAAGGCCGCTGTCGCAAAGGCAGAGTTCGACGGTCTGGTCGTTCGCTTCGAGCGCGCCCTGGTGGTGGTCGAGGGGCTGATCGAGAACCCTGCCGAGGAGGCGCACTTCGGGACGGCGCTCACGGTGTGGGATGAGGTCGGGGTGGAGATCGAGAAGGCGTGGGTGAACTGGAACGGCGAGACCCTTGCCGACTTCCTGTCCCAGGGGGAGCCCCCCTTGATGATCCCCGTCTGGCAGCGCTGGACGGGGATCGACAACCACCTCGGCGACCTGCAGGTCGAGATGTCCACGACGCTCGAGACCCGCGCCGATGAGGTGATGTCCAGGCTGAACGTCGTCGGCGCCTTGGTGTTGGGCACGGTGGCGGTGGCGTTGCTGATGGCGTGGATGGCGACGCGACGGTTGTCACGCTGGGTGCTGCGACCGCTGACCGAGGTCAGCCGGGCGGCTCAGAGGTTGGGTGAGTCGGGGGCACGTGAGCCGATCGCGGTGCCCGAAGGAGTGGCGGAGGTCCGGGAGCTCGCCCGAGTGCTGAGTGCGAGCGCGGCCGCGCTACACGAGAGCCATGGGCGCCTGCACACCCAGGCGCACGTGGATTCGATGACGGCGTTGCCGAACCGCAAGGCGTTCCTGGACCGGCTGGGCGAGCTGGTGGATGGTCCGGGCAAGGTGGCGGTGCTGTTCGTGGATTTGGACGACTTCAAGCACGTGAACGACAGCAAGGGCCACGCGGCGGGCGACGAGCTGTTACGGGTGCTGGGGTTGCGGCTGCAGGCAGCCAGCCGGGGTTGCGACATCGTGGCCCGGTTGGGTGGCGACGAGTTCGCGGTGGCGATGGAGGTGGGCGAAGACCCGACTGCCGTGGTGACGGTGGCGGAGCGGCTGCGCGCGGCGCTGGACGCGCCGGTGGATCTTGCGGCGGGTCGAGTCCGGGTGGGGTGCAGCATCGGGGTGGCGGTGACCGACGACGGGACCGCCCCGGCGTCGGCTGAAGAGCTGCTGGGCAACGCCGACTTCGCCATGTACCTGGCCAAGAACCAGGGCAAGAACCGGGCCGAGCGGTACTCGGTCGGCCTGCACGCCGGGGTGCAAGCTCGCCACGAGCTGCGCAACGACCTGTCCATGGCGTTGGAGCGGGATCAGCTGGTGACCTACTACCAGCCGGTGTTCGCGCTGGACTCCGGTGAGCTGCTGGGATTCGAGGCGCTGGTGCGCTGGCAGCATCCCGAGCGGGGCTTGCTGCTGCCGGAATCCTTCCTCGACCTGGCGGAGGACTCCGGTGCCATCATCCACATCGACGCCTGGGTGCGAGACCAGGCGTGCGCCATGCTGGCAGAGCTGCGCCACCACAGCCCTGGGCAGCAGATGAGCGTGAACCTGTCTCCCCTGGACCTGGCGAGCGACGGGATCGTGGCGTCGATCGTCGCCACCGCCGAGCGGTATGCCAACCCGCCCTCCAACCTTGTGTTCGAGGTCACCGAAGGGACCGCCATGACCAGCACGGAGGGGGCGGCGGCGGCGTTGGCCGAGTTGCGCCAGCTGGGCTTCCACGTCGCCCTCGACGACTTCGGCACCGGGTACTCGGCGTTGCGCTACCTCGGTGAGCTCCCCGCCGACATCGTCAAGGTCGACCGGTCGTTCATCCACGGTCCCGGCAGCGAGCAGAGCTGCCTGCTCGACTCGGTCGTCGCGCTGGTGCAACACCTTGGCCTGCACGTCGTGATCGAGGGCATCGAAACTCCCGCGGACCTCCAACGGGTCAGCCACTACACAGGCATCGCCGGGCAGGGCTTCCTCTTCGCCCGGCCCATGCCCACGACCGATGCCCTCGACTACGCGCGCCACCACGCACCGATACCGTCAGCAGCCGGCTGAGAGGTCGGACGGGTCCGCCTCTTCCACGCGGCGGCCGTGCTCCGAACGTCAGGAACCTGTCCCGAAGGTCGCCTGCAGGGCTTCGACCGCCACGGCCACGTCCTCGGCCAGCTCGTCGATCATCACCAGCGCTCCCTCGAGGTTGGGGCTGCGAGCCAGCGTCTCCAGCGTCGCCGCGCGTGCGGCCGCGGCGCTGGCGCCGAGGTTGGCAGCGCTGCCCTTGAGGGAGTGGGCAAGGGACGCGACAGCGTCGGCGTCGTCCGATGCGGCGGCGAGCCTGAGGTTCGCCAACCGTCCCTCCGCGTCGGCGCGGAAGGTGGCCACCAGCGTGGCCATCGAACCCGAGCCGCCGTCGAGCTCGGTGAGGCCGTCGATCACCTCGGCATCGAGGATCTCGACACCGTCGAGCGGCGTCGGCGGCGTGTCGTTGGAGCCCCGACACCAGCGAGCCAGGATGTCGTCGAGCGCGTCCCAGCGCACCGGCTTGCTCACGTGGTCGTCCATCCCGGCCGCCAGGCACCGCTCGACGTCACCGACCGTGGCTCCTGCGGTCATGGCGATGATCGGCGTGCGTCGCTCCTGACCCTCCGCTCCACGGATGGCACGGGTGGCCTGGTAGCCGTCCATCACCGGCATCTGGCAGTCCATCAGCACGGCGTCGTAGGAGATGCGGGTGGCCGCCTCGAGCGCCTCGGCACCGTCGCCGACCACATCCACCCGGTGACCGCGACGCTCGAGCATCTGACGCGCCACCTGCTGGTTGACCGGGTTGTCCTCCGCCACGAGCAGGTAAGCGGGTTGCTCCACGGGTCGGGATGCGGGGGTTGCGCTGCTGCCGTGTTCGTCGTCCCCTCCGTCCGGGGCGAGTACCGTCACCAAGCAGTCGTAGAGCGCGGACTGCCGAACCGGCTTGGTCAGGAAGGTCTCGACACCCACGGCGCGGGCACGCCGCCTGTCCTCCCCGAGACCCGACGACGTCAGCATGACCAGGCGGGGGTGGGCCGCCGCGGCGGCGATCGCCGTCGCCAGCTCGATCCCGTCGGTCCCCGGCATGTGGTAGTCGAGGATCGCCAGCTCGTAGGCCGGCTCGCTCCGGAGCAGGGCGAGGGCCTCTGCGGCGCCGCTCGCGGTGTCGACCTCCACACCCCACCTCCCGAGCGTCTCTCGCAGGATCGTCCGGTTGGTGGCGTTGTCGTCCACCACCAGGATCCGCACTCCGTTGAGGTGCGCCACCTGCCGCCTCGGGGAGAGCTGGTCCACCGACGAGGGGGCGAAGGGAAGGGTGACGGTGAAGCGGCTCCCCACCCCAGGCGTGCTGTCCACCCCGATCTCGCCACCCATCAGATCCACGAGCTGGCTGGTGATGGCCAGCCCCAACCCGGTGCCCCCATGGGTCCGGGTGGTGGACGCGTCGCCCTGGGAGAAGCTGGTGAACATCCGGTCGAGGACGTCGCTCGACATGCCGACGCCGGTGTCGAGGACCTCCACCCGCACCAGGAGCGGGGGCCCTGGGACGTCGCACCGATCGACGCGGACGACCACCTCACCAACGTCGGTGAACTTCACGGCGTTGCCCACCAGGTTCACCAGCACCTGGCGGAACCGTCCGGGATCCCCACGCACGAGGTCGGGGACGTCGGCAGCGAGCGCGGTGAGCAGCTCGATCCCCTTCTCGTGCGCCCGCTCGGCCAGGAGTTCGGCCACCTCCTCCACCGCGGCCCGCAGGTCGAAGTCGATCACCTCGAGATCGAGCTGCCCCGCCTCGATCTTGGAGAAGTCGAGGATGTCGTTGATGACGGTGAGCAAGGCATCGGCGGCGCCGTGCGCCGTCTGGGCGTAGCCCTCCTGCTCAGGGGTGAGACCACTGGCCAGGAGGAGCTGCGTCATCCCGAGGACGCCGTTCATCGGCGTGCGGATCTCATGGCTCATGTTGGCCAGGAACTCCGACTTCAACCTCGACGCCTCATTGGCCTCCGCGGTCTGGCGGGCGAGGAGATCCGACGTCCGGGCCAGGACCTGGCCGAGGGTGGCGATCTCGTCGGCGCCGGCGGGTGGGTCGAGCTGGGGGAAGCCCTGTTCGAGGCGCCGGGCGTTGTCCTCCAGGAGCTCCACACGGCGGGCCACGCCACGGGTGAAGAGCCAGCTGGCGAGCAGGCCGCCGAGGATGCCGACCCCGACGCCTCCCACCACCACCACCACCATCGTCCGGACCGACCGACGTTCGTCGTCGAGGAGGGCGGCCAAGCGACGCTCCTCCCCTGTCTTGACCTCGGCCAGCACCTCGCGCAGGCGGTCCATCGTCGCTTTGCCCGCAGCCAGGCGGATCACGAGGTCTCTCTCGGGGTCAGCGAGGGCATCGGCGCGGGTCGCTGCGAGCTGGTCCAAGCGGCTCCGAGCCAGGTCCTCGATGCTCGGTCCGACGTCCAGGAGGGCAGCCGAGCCTCCCACCGCCCGGAGGCTGCGGAAGATCACCTCGGAGCGGTCGACCGCCTCGTCGTACCTCTCGAGGAACCGCTCGTCGCCCGTCGCCACCAAGCCCCGCACCGACGTCTCCGCCTCGACCAGGACCAACAGGAGGTCGCGGGTGGCTGTCTGGATGGCGATGCTCTCCCTAACCGAGCGATCGGTCCGCTCCCGCTGGGCCATCAACGGGAGGAGGGCGGCGGCCACCAACAGGAGTGAGAGCACCGGGATGGCCACGACGACCAGGCCCTTCCGACGCAGGGGGAGGTCGGCCCACCACCCCGACGATCCAATCACCGGACGGCGTCCCGGCGCTCCATGGCGGAGCGCACGAACCCCTCGTAGCTGGGGCCCACTGTGGTGTCGACGAGGCCGAGGATGCCGTACTGCTCCTTGCTCCACGTCATCTCGGAGGTGGCGAGGTCCCAGGTCCAGCGACCGATCACACGCGACCCCGCAGCCTGGGAGCCTGGTGGTGACCGCGTCCGTGATCGGGTGCACCTCGGTCGGAGCGACCGGCACTGTGCACATTCGGTTCGAGCATCAGGCCCTCCTGGACGAAGCGGGCTCTCACCGCGACCCTCCACAAGTGACCCGATCCTACCTTTGACCACGACTGGTGTGACCTCTCTCAGTGGCAGGGAGCGGAGGGTGGTTCTGGTTTGGGTTGCGGGGGCTGGCGCCCGTCTCCTGCGTCGCGTTGTGCCTCCCTGTGCGGACCTCTCTTGAATCCGCTGCGGCGCATACACGCGCCCGAGTGGCGTGTGCGCCGCAGTCGATTCCAGAACGATCCGCACGGAAAATCAGAGCTCCCGGTGGTACGCCGCAGGGACAACCAGAATCGGCTCAGCCATCCCTGAAACATGTGGTGCTGGAGGAAGCGTGCTGCTATGGCCGACAACACCGCCCGATTACGTCGACTGGCGACACACGCAGGCGTGGCCCACCGACCAGCTGCCTGGGATCAGTCGCCGATGAGGAAATCGAAGGCGGCCTCGGCCCGTGCCTGATCGTCTGCGTCGAGGTACCGCCAAACGATGTCGTCGTCCGGACCGAGTCGCTGCTGGCGGAGCTCTGAGAGCAGGGCCCGGTCGTCGTCGGTGAGCTCGTTGGCGGCCGCCACCGGGTCGTCGATGCAGGCGAGCAGGAACGCTACGTCCTGGATGTGTCGCGGGTGGCTGGTGGTGCGCTGGTCGACCGCGGCGGCAGCTTTGACGCAGATCGCGCCGGTCAGCGACGGGACGCGGATGACGACATCGGCCTGGTCCTCGGCGTAGTAGATCGTCGTCAGTTCGGCGCCGTCGAGCGCACGACGGCCGCCGGGGATGGCGAGGCTGCGAAGGTCCGACCCGACGGCGAGCCGGTCTGCCGGGGTGTCCTCTGGTGCGAGGACATCCACCTGCGCCCGACCGGAGACGAACATGCAGCGGGCGAAGTCGCCGCCTCGGTCTTCTTCCACTGGGAGCTCGTAGCCGAGGGATCGCAGCGCGTAGGTGACCTTGGCGAGGATTCCCGGCTCGGCGAGGACATCGACGAGGACGTCGCCGTCCTTGGTCTGCTCGGCACGGGAATCAGCCCGTCCTGCTGCCCGGGCGGCGACGAGGACCATCATCCCGCCGACAAGGCACCACAGGTCGGTATCGATGCGCCGGCCAAGCAGGCCGAGGCAGCGCATGACCTCGTGGTGCTGCGGCAGCAGCTGGTCGGAGATGTCGACTTCACGCACGGATGCGCCCGCCGAGCAGCCGGTCCAGCAGAGTTCCAGCCGCGCGGTCCTGCCGATCTTCGAGGTCGAGCCATGCGACCCACGGAGCGGCGTACCGCTGGCCTCGCTCGAACGGCCAGACGTCGTCATCGACGACGTGCAGGAGGAGGTTTGCGTTCTCGAGCACCTCCCGCGCGCGGACGCCACGCACCAGCGCGTCGGCCCCGGACCGTCGAACGTAGGCGTCGATCTCCCCACCAGGATCGACCGGTGCGCCGGCTTCGGCGGCGGCATCTCGTCCCGAGAGGACGATGCCCGGGTCCGCCCGCAAGGAGGCGAGCACCCCGGGGTGAACGTACAGGTTGCGGTGCTCGGCACGAGGACGGACCCGCCGACGCCGGCGATCCAGATCGGCTCCGGCTACAGGCCGCTCCACGAGTGCACAGATCTCCGCCCAAGCTCCCCGCTGGGTGAGCGGGCGGCCCCGCCGGCCAACCCTCGTGTGCTCGAAGCTACTGACCGCCGACACCGGCACCATCCACTGCTGGCCCAACTTCTCTGCAGCGAGCTGCTTGGACGTCACAAGCGCCTGCGCTCGACGTCGGGTCACCCCGAGACGCCGTGCTGCCTCTTCGAGCGGAACCATCCTACCGGCCATGGGATCTAAATGTACCAGTTCTGGAACATTTAGCAAGGAGCTCGGTCTGCGTGGTGGAACTTGTGGCCGGTTCTGGATTCTGCTGCGCCGCGTTCTGGATTGCTCTGCGGACCTCTCTGGAATCGACTGCTGCGCACATGGTGCGAGGTGGGGTGGAGGGGGGTTGACGGGTGGGGGAGTGGGGCGTACGGTGGCGCCAAGTGGCGCGAAGGGGTGGATCTCTGAGCGTCCGAGGTGCAGCAGGGGGGCCCGGTGGAGTGCAGCGGGCCCCCAGACGACGACCGGAGTGGTGAACACGGATGTTCCTGGGGACGCACGGGCACTCCCTGGACATGAAGGGGCGGGTGATCCTGCCCTCCAAGTTCCGTGACCAGCTCGCCGAGGGCGCCGTCATCACCAAGGTGCTCGACGGGTGCTTGGCGATCTACACGGCGGAGGAGTTCGAGAAGGTGGCCCAGGAGATGCAGGAGAGCGCCAAGCGCGGAGCGACCGAGCGCAACGTCGTGCGGTCCTTCGCCGGCGGCGCCGCCGAGGTCGATCCCGACAAGCAGGGCCGCATCACCATCCCATCGAGCCTCCGGGAGTTCGCCCACCTCGACCGTGACGTCGTCGTGGCCGGCGTGTTCAACCGGATCGAGATCTGGGACGCCACCAAGTGGGGTGAGGTCAACCAGGAGGGCGAGGCGAGCCTCCAGGGGGCCCAGCCCGGCCTGAGCGACCTGGGCTTCTGATCGACGACCGACGACCGACGACGAGACAAGGAGACGAGACGACGAACAGGATCGACGGCGGCATCGCCGCACCTCGCAGCTCAGCAACCCCCCGGTCAGCAGGATGGACAGCCCCTACTCCGCCCGCTCTCCGTCCCGATCGATCGGGGAGACATCCCGACGGCAGTGCCGGCCGGGGGGTTGCTGAGCGTCGAGGTGCGCAGCGAGGTCGCCGTCCTCGATGCCGCCGAACCGGTGTCGTCGTCTCCGCGGAGACCACCGTGACCACGACCAACCCCTCCTTCGAGCACCGCCCCGTGATGGTCACCGAGATCGTCGAGCTGCTGGGACCGGCGCCGGCCGGGGTCGTCCTGGACGCAACGGTCGGCGGTGGCGGCCACGCCGCCGCCGTCCTCGAGGCCCACCCCCACCTGTCGGTGGTCGGGCTCGACCAGGACGCCGACGCCGTCGAGGCGGCCCGGGCCCGCCTGGCGCCCTTCGGCGACCGGGTCAGCGTCCACCACACCCGCTTCGACCGTCTCACCGACACCGTGCGAGCACTCGACCTCCCCTCCCTGAGCGGAGCCCTCTTCGACCTGGGCGTCAGCTCCCCTCAGCTCGACCGGGCCGACCGGGGCTTCGCCCACCGTCACGACGCGCCGCTCGACATGCGCATGGACCGCTCCGCCACCCGCACCGCGGCGGACGTGGTCAACGGCTACGACGAGGCGGAGCTGGTCCGGGTGCTCCGCCAGCATGGCGACGAGCGCTTCGCCACCCGGATCGCCCGTGCCATCGTCGCCGCCCGGCCGGTGGAGACCACCCGCGAGCTCGCCGCCCTCGTGCGCGACGCCATCCCCGCGCCGGCGCGCCGGACCGGCGGCCACCCCGCCGCCCGCTCCTTCCAGGCCATCCGCATCGAGGTCAACGACGAGCTGGCGGTGCTCCCGGTGGCCCTCGACGCGGCCATCGACCTCCTCGCCCCCGGCGGGCGCGTGGCGGTCCTCTCGTACCACTCCGGGGAAGACCGGATCGCCAAGGCGCGACTCCGCCTGGCCGAGACCGGCGGCTGCGCCTGTCCGCCGCAGCTGCCCTGTGGCTGCGGCGCCGTCCCGTTGCTCCGCCTGCTCGGTCGTGGGGGTCGCACCCCTTCGCCCGAGGAGTCAGCCGCCAACCCCCGCGCCGCCAGCGCCCGTCTCCGGGCAGCGGAGAAGCTCGCCCAACCCGCACCCCACACACCAGACCACGACACCCGAGGTGCAGATCGATGAGCCCCCTGACCGCGCCCGCGCCCGTTCGCTCCCGCCCTGCCCGGAGCCGTCCGGCACCAGCACCCCAACGACGTCCCCGCCTCCGGGTCGTCGACGAGGTGGCGCCCCGTCGCTCGCCGCGCCGTGGCCGCCTCGTGGTGGTGGTGGCCGCCGTGGCCGCGGTGGTGTCGCTGTTCGCCCTCGCTGCCTTCCACGCCATGCTCGTCTCCGGCCAGGTCGCGCTCGACGAGCTCGGCTCGCGCGTCGCCGACGAGCAGGGTCGCTACGAGTCCCTCCGGCTCGAGGTCGCCAGCCTCGAGTCACCTGAGCGGGTCGTGGCAGTTGCCCAGGAGCAGCTCGGCATGGTGCCGCCGGAGGAGATCATCTGGCTCCCGGCCCCGACGGGGAGCCCCGATCAGGCCCCGGTGACCGCCGGCGCCGCGCCGGAGGTCAGCCAGGTGTCGTGGGGGGCAGTGAAGCCCTACCTCGGCGGCACCCGGTGACGGCGACGCGCCCTCCGCGGCGTGGCGCACCACGCCGGCCCGGGGGCGCTCCACCTCGCGCAGCCACCCGCCCGCGCCCTGCCCGAACCGGGAGCCGGGCCGGCAGGCCGCCGCCCCCTGCCCGCCGCCCCCCGGCGCGTCCCCAGGCCGGCGTCGGGTCGCCGGCCCGACGGGCCCTCGGACTCCTGGTCGCCCTGGCGCTGGCCTTCGCCCTCGTGGCCGTCCGCCTGACCCAGCTGCAGGTGGTCTCTCCCGACGACTACGCGGCGAGGGGAGTCGCCCAGCGGCTGCGTGCGATCGTGCTCCCGGCCGAGCGGGGATCCATCTTCGACCGCAACGGCAGCGAGCTGGCCATGTCCGTCCGCCGGCACACCGTCTGGGCCGACCCCCGGCTGGTGACCGACCCAGAGGGGGCCGCCGACGCCCTGGCCCCGGTGCTCGGGGTCGACCACGAGGTGCTCGTCCGGCGCCTCGGCGGCAGCGGCGCGTTCGTGTACCTGTCGCGCCAGGTCGACGCCGACGTGGCCGAGACCGTGAGCAGCCTCGGCCTCGATGGCGTCAGCCTGCTCGACGAGTCGCACCGCTTCACCCCGGCGGGATCGCTGGCGGCGTCGGTGCTCGGCACCGTCGACATCGACAACCAGGGCACCGCCGGCCTCGAGCTGGTCTACGAGGACCGCCTCGTCGGTGTGCCGGGCGAGCTGATTCTCGAGCGGGGACCGGGAGGCCGGACCATCGCGGCAGGGGAGCACCGGCTGTCGCCGGCCGAGCGGGGCGACGACCTCGTGCTCACCATCGACCGCTCGCTGCAGTACGAGGTCGAGCGCGCGCTCGGCGACCAGATCCTCGCCACCGGCGCCGCCGGCGGCAGCGCCATCGTGATGGACCCGCGCACGGGTGAGATCCTGGCGCTGGCCAACCTTCGGGCCGACGCCGCCGGAGGCCCGCCTCGGCCCAGCCGGGACAACATGGCCGTGACCACGCTCTTCGAGCCCGGTTCGGTCAGCAAGGTGGTCGTTGCGGCAGCCGCGCTGGAGGAGGGCCTCTACACGCCCGAGCAGACCTGGGAGGTCCCGCCTGCGGTCCAGGTCTCGGTGAAGCGCTTCTCCGACGAGCACCCGAGGTCCGGCCCGAGCTCGTTCACCGACGTCATCACGAGGTCGTCCAACGTTGGCACGATCCAGATCGGGCAGGCCCTCGGCCCCGAGCGGGTCGACGCCTATCTGCGTCGGTTCGGCTTCGGGCAGTCCACCGGGCTCGGGTTCCCGGGGGAGTCCAACGGCATCCTCCTCGACCTGGACGAGTGGACGGGGCCGTCCATCGGGTCGATCTCCATCGGCCAGGGCATCGCCGTCAACGCGCTGCAGATGCTCGGGGCCTTCAATGCCATCGCCAACGACGGTGTCCTCGTCACACCGACCCTCGTGCGGTCCACCCTCGACGCCGACGGCACCGAGCACCTCGCCGACCGGTCACCCCGGCGGCGGGTGATCTCGGCCGCGTCGGCCGAGCAGATGCGGGCCATCCTCACCAACGTGGTGGCCTCGACGGAGGGGACGGGCCAGCGAGCCCAGATCGCGGGCTACAGCGTGGCGGGCAAGACCGGGACTGCCCGCAAGCCGTCGAGGACCCACCGGGGGTACGAGGAGGGGGCCTACGTTGCCACCTTCGCGGGCTTCGTGCCGGCCGAGGACCCCCAGCTCTCGGCCATCGTCGTCCTCGACGAGCCGAGCCCCTACTACGCCAGCCTGACCTCGGCTCCGGTGTTCGGTGGCATCTCCAGGTACGCCCTGCGCCTCCTGCGGATCCCGCCCTCGGCCACCCCGATCGTCGAGCCGCCCGTGGTGGTCGACCCCGACACCATCGTCGTGCCGCGAGACTGAAGCGGCGTGGCCGAACATGCCCCCGTCCCCCTGACCGACCTCCTCGACGCCATCACCGACGTCGAGCTCGTCGGCGACCCCGGCGAGGTGTCGGTGACGGCGGTGACCGAGGACTCCCGCGAGGTGGCGGAGCGCTCGCTCTACTGCTGCGTGCCGGGGGCGAACGTCGACGGCCACGACCTCGCCGCCGACGCGGTCGCCCGGGGCGCGGTGGCGCTGGTGTGCGAGCGCGAGCTCCCGCTGGCGGTGCCACAGGTGCTGGTCCCCTCCAGCCGGGCCGCCATCGGCCCGCTCGCGGCTCGCCTCCACGGCGACCCGTCCCACCACCTCGACATCGTCGGCGTCACCGGCACCAACGGCAAGACGACCACGGTGGCGATCCTCGCCGCGGTGCTCCGGGCGGCGGGGAGACCGGCGGCCACCATCGGGACGCTCAGCCCCGTCGACCGCGCCGGCGTGTCCCAGCCACCGACCACACCCGGTGCCGCTCACCTGCAGGCCCGCCTGGCCTCCCTCCTCGCCGCCGGCACCGAGGCGGTGGCGATGGAGGTCTCATCTCACGGCCTGATCCAGCGTCGTGTCGACGGGACCCGCTTCGCCGTCGCGGTCTTCACCAACCTCAGTCGCGACCACCTCGACATCCACGCCACCATGGAGGACTACTTCTCGGCCAAGGCGATGCTCTTCGAGCCGGAGCGCTCCGAGCGTGCGGTGGTCAACGCTGACGACCCCCACGGCCGGCTCCTCCTCGATGCCGCCCGCATCCCCACCAGGCCCTACTCCCTCGACGACGCGTCAGACCTCGAGCTGCACATGACCGGGGCGACGTTCACGTGGCAGGGCGAGCGGATTCACCTGCCGCTCTCGGGGGAGTTCAACGTCCGCAACGCCCTTGCAGCGGCGACCGCCGCGCTAGAGGTCGGGGTCCCCCTCGACGCGGTGGCCGAGGGCCTGGCGTCGGTCGGTCCGATCGACGGGCGCTTCGAGGTGGTGGCAGCGGGCCCGCCGGTGGCGGTGATCGTCGACTACGCCCACACGCCCGACGGGATCGAGCAGGTCCTGCGGGCGGCACGCGAGATCGGCTCCGGTGGCAGGGTGGTCATCGTGTTCGGGTGCGGCGGCGACCGGGACCGGGAGAAGCGCCCCGCCATGGGCGAGGTGGCGAGCCGGCTGGCCGACCTCAGCGTCATCACGTCCGACAACCCCCGCAGCGAGGAACCCATGGCCATCATCGATGCCATCCGCAGTGGTGCCGCCTCCGGGGCGGCGATCGAGGTCGAGCCCGACCGGCGGGCGGCGATCGCCCTCGCCCTGCGCCACGCCACCGACGGCGATGTCGTCATCGTGGCAGGCAAGGGCCACGAGACGACTCAGACCCTCGGTGACCGCACCATCGAGCTCGACGACCGGGTCGTCGTGCGTGAGGAGCTCGACCGCCTCCGTGCCGAGGGGGAGGGCCGGTGATCGCGCTCCTCATCTCGAGTGGGGTCGCCCTCGTGGTCTCGCTCGTGGGGACGCCCTTCCTCATCACCTGGCTGCGGGCCCACGGCATCGGCCAGCCGATCCGCGAGGACGGCCCGAGCGGGCACTTCACCAAGGCGGGAACGCCCACCATGGGGGGCATCACCGTGGTGGGCGCCGCGATGGCGGGCTACGTGCTGGCCCACCTCCGCGAGGGCGCCATCTTCACCCGCAGCGGCCTCCTGGTCATTGGCGCGATCGCCGGTGCAGGCGTCGTCGGCTTCCTCGACGACTGGATCAAGGTCCGCAACGCCCGCAACCTCGGCCTCAACAAGCGGACCAAGGTGGCCGGCCTCCTCACCGTGGCGGTCGGCTTCGCCGTGATCGCCGTGTTCCACACCCCGGTCAGCACGAACCTGTCCTTCACGCGGTTCGATGCCCTTGACATCGACCTCGGTCCTTGGGTGTGGGGTGTCTGGGCGGTCCTGTTGATCCTCGGGACCAGCAACGCCGTCAACCTCACCGACGGGCTCGACGGCCTGGCTGCCGGCTCCGCCCTCTTCTCCTTCTCGGCATACGTGATCATCGGCTTCTGGTCGTTCCGCCACTTCGAGATCTATCGCCAGCCCCACGCCTTCGACCTGGCGCTGGTCGCGGCGGCGATGGTCGGGGCGTGCGCGGGCTTCCTCTGGTGGAACGCAGCGCCGGCTCGCATCTTCATGGGCGACACCGGCTCCCTCGCCGTCGGCTCGGGCCTGGCCGGTCTGGCGCTGATGACCAACACCCACCTCCTGCTGCCGATCGTCGGCGGCATCTTCGTGATCGAGACGCTGTCGGTGATCGTCCAGGTGGCGTCGTTCCGCCTCTTCCACCGTCGAGTGTTCCGCATGGCCCCGATCCACCACCACTACGAGCTGGGCGGATGGCCGGAGATCACGGTGATCATCCGGTTCTGGATCCTGGCGGGGATGGCGACCGGCATGGGCGTGGGCATCTTCTACGCCGACTACATCTCGATCCCCGGGGTCATCGACTGATGGCCGGCCCGACGCCGGCCGCCAGCGTCCCCGGCCCGGCCCTGGTCATCGGCCTCGGCCAAGCGGGGGTGGTCACCGCTCGCGAGCTGCGGCGCCGGGGCGTGGAGGTGGTCGCCATCGAGGACCAGCCGGGGGAGCGTGCCAGGCAGGTCGCCACCGAGTTGGGGCTGACCCTCGTGGAGGCGCCCTCGGGAGAGGAGGCGGTGGCCCTGCTCGACACGGTGGCGGTGGTCGTGCCCAGTCCCGCGGTCTGCCCCACCCACCCGGTGCTCGTCGCCGCTGTGGACCGGGGCGTGCCGGTCTGGAGCGAGTTCGAGCTGGCCGCTCGCTGGGGTCTTCCACCGGTGGTCGCCATCACCGGCACCAACGGCAAGACCACGGTGACGACGCTCGTCGCCGACATGGTCACCGCGGCTGGCCGCCGCACCGCCGCCGCCGGCAACAACGATGTGCCACTCGTCGCGGTGCTCGACGACGGCCTCGACCTCGTCGTGGTCGAGGCCTCGTCCTTCCGGCTGGAGTTCACCGAGACCTTCCGACCCGATGTCGCCCTCTGGCTCAACCTGGCCGAGGACCATCTCGACTGGCACCCCGACATGGAGCACTACGCGCACTCGAAGGCGCGGATCTGGGCCAGCCAGCGCCCGGAAGACGTCGCCATCGTCAACGCCGACGATCCCGTGGTGATGGCAGCCGCCTCTGGGGCTCCGGGCCGGGTGGTGACCTTCGGCGTAGGACAAACCGACTACCGAGTGGTGGACGGAGCCCTGGTGCTGCCCGACGGGTCAGTCTTGGTTGTAGGTCACGAGCTCTTCCGGGCCCTTCCCCACGACCTGACCAACGCCCTGGCGGCGGCCGCCTGCGCCCTCGAGGCCGGGATCCCCCGGCAGGCGGTGCGGGACGCCCTTCTGGCCTTCCGGGGGCTCCCCCACCGGCTGGCCCTGGTCGCCGATGATGGCGGGGTGCGGTTCTACGACGACTCGAAGGCGACCGACCCCCACGCCACAGCCGCGGCGATCGCCGGCTTCGACTCGGTGGTGCTGTTGGCGGGCGGCCGCAACAAAGGCCTCGACCTGTCGGTCCTTGCCGACTCGGCCGACCGGCTCCGCCACGTGGTGGCCATCGGTGAGGCGGCGGCCGAGGTGACCACGGCCTTCGCCGGCACCGGCGTGGAGGTCACCACCGCGACGTCGATGGACGACGCCGTCGATGTCGCCCGCGCCGTCGCCCGACCCGGCGACGCCGTGGTGCTGTCGCCGGGGTGCGCCTCGTTCGACTGGTACGGCGGCTACGGGGAGCGCGGCGACGACTTCGCCCGGGCCGTCCATGAGCAGCGCGGGAGCCGGCGGTGAGCCGGACCGCCGCGCCCACCAGCCGCCGCCGCCCGGCGCCGACGCCCGCCGGCACCTCCACCTTTGCCCTCCTCGCCGCGCTGGTCGCGGTGCTCAGCACCATCGGCCTGGTCATGGTGCTCTCGGCCTCCTCGGTGCAGGCGTTCGAGGAGACAGACTCCACCTGGACGTACTTCGTGCGCCACGCGCTCTACGTCGCCGTCGGCACGGCTGCGCTGGTGGCGGCGATGCGGGTCGACTACCGGCGCTGGCGCCGCGTCGCAGTGCCGCTCCTCGGGCTCTCGTGGCTGCTGCTGGTCGCCGTCCTCGTCCCGGGGGTGGGCATCGAGGTCAACGGCGCCGGCCGGTGGGTGGGCTCCGGGGCGGTGCGCTTCCAGCCCGCCGAGCTGGTGAAGCTGGCGGCGCTGCTCTTCGCCGCCGACCTGCTGACGCGTCGCGCCGACCGCATGGCCGAGGAACGGGTCACCCTCCGGCCGGTGCTGACGGTGCTCATCGTCACCTCGGGGCTGATGTTGCTGCAGCCCGACCTCGGGTCCACTCTCGTGATCGGAGCCATCGTCGTCGCCGTGCTGTTCGTGGCCGGGGTGCCCCTCCTGCGCCTCAGCGCCGTCGTCGCCGCCGGTGGCGCCGCCGCCGTCGTGCTCGCCCTCCGGGCGCCGTACCGACGGCGTCGCATCCTCGCCTTCCTCGACCCGTCGGCCGACCCCGGCAACGTCGGCTACCACATCAACCAGTCGCTGATGGGGGTGGCCTCGGGCGGCCTGCTCGGCGTCGGCCTCGGCGCCAGCCGGGCGAAGTACGGGTTCCTCCCCAACGCCCACACCGACTTCATCTTCGCCATCATCGCCGAGGAGCTCGGCCTCGTCGGCGGCTTGGCGGTCGTGGCGTGCTTCGTGGGCTTCGCCGTCCTCGGCACCAAGGTCGCCATCGCCGCCCCCGACCGGTTCGGGACCCTGGTGGCGGCGGGGATCACCGCCTGGGTCGTGGTGCAGGCCTTCGTCAACATCGGCGGGGTGATCGGGATCCTCCCGATCACCGGCGTGACGCTGCCGTTCATCTCCTACGGCGGGTCGTCGATCTTGCTGGTGATGGCGTCCTGCGGGATCCTCCTGAACATCGCCCGCCAGGGCCGTGGCCTCGCCCGGCGCTCACCGGCCCACCCCGCGGAGCGGGCCGCGAGGCACTAACCCGCTGACGGCCCCCGGTGCCGGGAGGCAGCGTCGAGGGGTAGTGACACCGGCGGCCCCACGGGTCCAGGCGCCCCGCCGCGGCGGTCCCACGCCCGCAGCTCCGAGACCACGGCGACGGCCACGGCAGTGGTGGGGACGGCGAGGAACGCGCCGATCAGCCCGGCCATGAGCCCGCCAGTGGTGAGCACGACCAGGACGACCACGGCATGGAGGCGCACGGCCCGGCCCATGATCGACGGTGCGAAGAGGTAGCTCTCGATCTGTTGCACCACGAAGACCAGTGCGAGGACGGTGAGGGCGTCCCGGAACCCGCCGCTGACCAGTGCCACGAGCACCGCCAGCAGCCCCGCGGTCGGGGCCCCGACCACGGGGAAGAAGGCGGCGAAGAAGGTGATGATCGCTAGGGGGAGCACGAGGGGCACGCCGATGACGAGGAGGCCGAGCCCGATGAGGACGGCATCGAGCATCCCGGTGATTGCCGTTCCGCGCAGGTAGCCGGCGAGGCTCTCCCAGGCCCGCTGCCCGGCGGCCCGGTAGGCGGCCCGACGGTCGTCGGGGGCGTGGCCGTAGGCCCACTCGGCGATCTGGTGCCCGTCCTTGACGAAGAAGAAGACCAGCACGAGCGAGAGGGCGATCCCGGCGAGGATCTCGCCGGCGATGGCGGCACCGGTGAGCAGCCGGGAGGTGATCGCGGACCCGGTGTCCCCGCGGATCGAGTCGATGGCCTGGTTCACGTACCCCTCGACCTGCTGCTCCGAGAGGTCGAGGGGGCCGGTGACGAGCCACTCCTCGATCTCCCTGAGGGCCGACTCGAGGTCCTCGCCGAGCTGCGCGAACTGCCCGACCGTCTGGGGCACGATCAGCACCAGGGCTCCGATGACGACCGCCGCCCCCCCGAAGAAGACCAGCCAGGTGGCGGGGAGTCGGCGGAGGCCGAGTCGCTCCAAGCGGTCGGCGAGCGGCTGGAGGAGGGTGGTGATCAGGAGGGCGATGATCAGCGGAAGCATCACCAGCCGCAGCCGCAAGAAGAGGATGAACGCGAACGAGACGGCGAGGCCGATGCCCACGAGCCACCAGGCGACGGAGCCGGCCCGGGCCAGGGTGGGCAGGAGGCTCCTCGGCGTGCCCGGTCGGTCCGTGGGCCCGGCCGGCGTGCTCAGTTCGCTCACGTGTTCCCCCCCGGGGACGGTCAGACGGCGTAGCCGGCGGTGTCGATCAGGTGGCGGTGCTCGCGGATCCAGTCGGAGGTCCGGCGCAGACCCTCCTCGAGGCTCACCTCGGGCTCCCAGCCCGCCCACTCCCGGGCCCGGCTGTTGTCGCAGAGCAACCGCTCCACCTCCGAGCCTGCGGGACGCATCCGGTCCGGGTCGGTGACCACCTCGGCCTCGGCCCCGGTGACCTCGATGAGGGTCCGCACCAGGTCGCCGATGGAGATCTCCCGTCCGGAGCCGATGTTGACGACCTCGCCCACCGCCCGGTCGCAGGCGGCGACGGCGAGGAAGCCGGCGACGGTGTCGTCGACGTAGTTGAAGTCGCGCGTGGGGGTGGTGCTCCCGAGCTTGATCTCGGTCGCCCCGGCGTGGAGCTGGGTGAGGATGGTGGGGATCACGGCGCGGTTGGACTGGCGGGGGCCATAGGTGTTGAAGGGCCGCACCACCGCCACCGGGAGCTCGAAGGCGTGGTGGAACGACAGCGCCATCATGTCGCCGCCGATCTTGGAGGCCGAGTACGGGGACTGCGGCTGGAGCGGGTGGTCCTCGCTGATGGGGGCGGTGATGGCGGTGCCGTAGGTCTCGCTGGTGGAGGTGTGGACCATCCGCTCCACGCCCGCACGGCGGCAGGCCATGGCCACGTTGGTGGTCCCGTTCACGTTGACCTGCACGTAGCTCTCCGGGGCCACGTAGCTGTAGGGGATGCCGATGAGCGCCGCGAGGTGGAAGACCACGTCGCAGCCGTCGACGGCCTCGAAGGTGCGCTCGGCGTCGCGGACGTCGCCGGGGAGCACCTCCACCTCGGTGTGGACCACCGGGTCGAGCCAGCCGTACCGGCCGAAGGGGTTGTACAGCGTCAGGGCCCGCACGCGGGCACCCTCCTGCACGAGCCGCTCGACCAGCGTGGAGCCGATGAACCCCTCGCCGCCGGTGACGAGCACCGTCTTGTCCGACCACTTCACCTACATCACCTCTTCGCCGGTCACGGACCACAGGAGGGCCCGGTTGAGCTCTTCCCAGTTGCCGATGTCGAGCCACATCTCGACGATCGGGAACACCACCACCCGGTGGCCGGCGGCGCGGGCCGCCTCGATCAGGTCGACCATGGAGAACACCGTCGCTGGCGGCACCAGGTCGAGCATCGCCGGGTCGAGGACGGTGAAGCCGGCGAAGCAGGGGAAGCGCAGCGTCGGCTTCTCGTCGATCTCCGTGAGCGCCACCTCGTCGATGCGCAGCACCCCGTAGGGGACCGCGACCTCGTGGTAGAAGGCCCCGACCGTGATCGCTGCCCCCTCGGCCAGGTGGTAGTCGACCATCCGGGCGAACGGCAGGGTCGTGACCTGGTCGGCGTGGGTGACCAGGATGGGCCCCTCGGGGCGCTCGGGCAGCAGCGCCAGCGCCCCGGCAGTGTGCAGCGGCTGCTCCTCGTGGAGGTAGCGGGCTCGCACCCCCCAGTCGGAGCCGTCGCCGATGCGGTCCTCGATCATCTCCGACATGTAGTTGACGGCCAGCCACACGTCGCCGACGAGCGCCTCGTGGAAGTTCTCGAGCAGGCGCTCGAGGATCGACGCCCGCCCCACCGCCAGCAGCGGCTTGGGGACCTTGTCGGTGAGGGGTTGGAGCCGGCTGCCCTTGCCACCGGCCATGACGACCGCGGTGGTGGCCGGGATGGCCGCCTCGACGTCGGCGACCGTGCGGGTGCCGACGAGGCGGTCGTCGTCGACCACGGCGACGGCGCGGACATGGTTGCGCTCGAGCACCGCCCGGACCTCGACGTCGGGCGTCGACGGGGACACGGTGAGGGGCGGGTCGTCGAGGACGTCGGCGACCCGCAGCGCCGACCAGTCGGCGGTGGTGAGCAGGGTCCGGCGGATGGAGCGGTCGGACACCGTGCCCACGACGCGGCCGTCCTCGAGCACCGGGGCGAAGCCGGCCTCCAGGGCGCGCAGCGCCTCGACCGCGGGTTGGGTGGGGGAGAGGGTCACCGCCGCCCCCGCTCGGCCAGCTCGATCGCCCAGGCGGCGAGGTCGTCGGCGGCGTGCGGCCGGGCGCTGGCCCGCATGGCCGCCTGCATCTCGGTGAGCCTGGTGGGATCGCCCAGGCGAGCTTCGAGCACAGGACCGACGACCTCGGCGGTCGCCTCGTGGTCGCGCACCAGCACGGCGCCGCCCGACGCCACCAGCGGCTCGGCGTTGTGGACCTGCTCGTCGTGCTCGTCGTGGGGATAGGGGACCAGCACCGAGGGCAGACCCACGATGGCCAGCTCGGTGACCGTCCCGGCCCCGGCCCGGCACACCGCCACGTCGGCGGCGGCATAGGCGTGGTCCATGCGGTCGATGTAGCGCACCAGGTCGACGAGGTGACCGCCGGGGTTGGCGGTCAGCGCCGACTCCACCTCCTCGTGGCTGCGGGCGCCGGCCTTGAGGACGATGCGGATGTCGTCGCGGCCGGCCCAGCGCTCGGCGAGGCCGAGGGCGAGGCGGTTGAGCGACATCGCACCCTGGCTCCCGCCCGTGACGAGGACCATCGCGGTCCCGTTGGCGAGGCCGAACGCGCGGCGGGAGTCGGCCCGCAGGGCGTCCCGGTCGAAGGAGGTGATGGAGGTGCGCAGGGGGTAGCCCACGTGACGGACCTCGGTGCCGCCGAAGCGGGTCTGGGGGAACGAGGTCGCCACGTTGCGGGTGAAGCGGGCGGCGAGGGTGTTGGCCTTGCCGGGCACCGCCCCGGGCTCGTGGATCAGCGAGGGGACCCGGGCCAGCCGGGCGCCGACGACAAGGGGGATCCCCGTGTAGCCACCCATGCTGACGGCCACGTCGGCCGAGGCGCGGCGCAGGATCGAGCGGGCCTGGAGCGATGCGCGGCCGAGGGCGAGCGGGACCAGCGCCTTGCGCCAGCCCCTCCCCGCGAACTGCACCATCCCGTAGACGTGCAGGGGGTGGCCGGCCTCGGGCACCAGGCGCCCCTCGAGCCCCCGGCTCGTGCCGGCGAAGGCGATCGCCGCCTCAGGGCGTGCCCGGCGGATCGCCTCCGCCAACGCCAGCCCCGGGTAGATGTGACCGCCGGTGCCGCCGGCGGCGATCACGAAGGAGAGGTCGCCGGCAGCCATGGAGGGGCGATTCTGCCACGCCCGGCAGCGGGGTGGGCACGATGGCCGAGGTCGCCCGGGCGGTAGTCTCGGCGCCCATCGGCGCCTCCTCCCTCGACCTCTCCGTCCCCAGCCGCCTGCACGTCGTCGGCATCGGCGGTTCGGGCATGAGCGCCATCGCCACCGTGCTCGTCGCCATGGGCCACCAGGTGTCGGGTAGCGATCAGCGGCCGTCTGCGGTCCTCGACCGCCTCGCCGGCCTGGGCATCGCCGTCACCGTGGGGGCCGACCCGGAGGGTGCCGCCGCCGCCGACGCGGTGGCGATCTCGACGGCGATCCGCGCCGACGACCCCGACGTCGCCTCCGCCCGGGCCGCCGGTGTGCCCGTGCTGCGACGGGCCGAGGCGCTGGCAGCCATCTGCGCCACCCGGCGAACGGTGGCGGTCAGCGGCACCCACGGCAAGACCAGCACCACGGCGATGCTCGCCATCGCCCTCCGCGAGGCGGGGTTTGAGCCGTCGTTCATCGTGGGCGGCGACGTCAACGGGATCGGCACCGGCGCCGCATGGGGAGGGGGTATCGACGGCTGGTTCGTGGTCGAGGCCGACGAGAGCGACGGGACCTTCCTCGAGCTCGGTGCCGAGGCGGTCATCGTCACCAACGTCGAGCCCGACCACCTCGATCACCACGGCAGCTTCGAGGCGCTCCAGGACGCCTTCGCCCGCTTCCTGCTCGCCTCGCCCGGCCCGCGGGTGGTGTGCGCCGACGACCCCGTCGCTGCCGCCCTGGCCACCCGGGTCGGCGGGTGCACCACCTACGGAACGAGCGAGGCCGCCGACGTGCAGCTCTTCGACGTGACGACCGACCGCGACGGCGTCAGCTTCGCCCTGCGGGCCGGGGCCGACGACCTCGGTCGCTTCCGCCTGCCGTCGCCGGGGCTGCACAACGCCCGCAACGCGGCAGCCGTGGTCACCGTCGGCCGTGCCCTCGGCGCCGACGTCGAGGGCCTCCGACGTGGCCTGGCCGCCTTCGCCGGCGTGGGACGGCGCTTCGAGCGACGGGGCGAGGCCGGCGGCGTGACCTTCGTCGACAGCTACGACCACCTCCCGACCGAGGTGGCGTCGGTGCTCGAGGCGGCCCGGGCCGGTGGGTGGGACCGGATCGTGTGCGCCTTCCAGCCTCACCGCTACACCCGGACAGCCGACCTGTGGCGATCCTTCGCCGATGCCTTCACCGATGCCGACGTGGTCGCGGTCACCGACATCTACGCCGCCGGGCAGGCGCCGATCCCGGGCGTCTCGGGCAAGCTCATCGTCGATGCCGTTCTCGACGCCCACCCCCACCAGCGGGTGGCCTGGCTGCCTCGGCGCGACGACCTCCGGTCGTGGCTCGTCCACGAGCTGCGGCCGGGCGACCTCTGCCTGACCCTCGGCGCCGGCGACCTGACCACCCTCCCCGGCGAGCTCCTGCCGCTCGTTGGTGGGTCGCCGGGGTGAGCGGGACCGCCGTGACCGACCCGGCGGCCCTCGGCGCGGCGGCGGCCGTGCTCGGGTCCCGAGCTCGGCGGGACGAACCCCTCGGCCCGCGCACGACCTACCGGGTGGGCGGCACCGCGGCCCTCCTGCTGGAGGTGGAGGGCGACGACGACCTCGCCCTGGCCGCCGAGGCGCTCCGGGCGGCGGCCGACGCGGGTGGCATCCCCACCCTGGTGGTCGGCAACGGCTCCAACCTGCTGGTCGCCGATGCCGGCTTCTCCGGCCTCGCCCTGGTGCTCGGTGAAGCCTTTGCCAGGATCGAGCTGGATGCCGGCTCGGCCACCGTGCGGGCCGGTGGGGCCGTGGCGCTGCCGGTCCTGGCCCGCCGGACCGCCAAGGCTGGCCTCCGCGGGCTGGAGTGGGCGGTCGGGGTGCCCGGGACGGTGGGTGGAGCGGTGCGGATGAACGCCGGGGGCCACGGCTCCGACACGGCGGCGACCCTGCTGCGGGTCCGCGCATTCGACCTCGCCACCGGCAACGATGAGCAGGTGCTCGCCCGTGACCTCGACCTCGGCTACCGCCGCTCCGCGGTGCGACCCTCCCAAGTCGTCCTCGACGCCGAGTTCCAGCTGACGCCGGGTGATGCCGCAGCCGCCTCAGCGGAGGTCTCCGAGATCGTGCGCTGGCGGCGCGCCAACCAGCCTGGCGGCCAGAACGCAGGGTCGGTCTTCACCAACCCACCTGGCGACTCCGCCGGGCGCCTCGTCGACGTGGCGGGCTGCCGGGGGATGAGACTCGGCTCCGCCGAGGTCTCGGACAAGCACGC
This sequence comes from Acidimicrobiales bacterium, assembly GCA_035512495.1. Lineage (NCBI taxonomy): Bacteria > Bacillati > Actinomycetota > Acidimicrobiia > Acidimicrobiales > Acidimicrobiales bacterium. Next base: position 99,698 of record DATKDW010000062.1, on the reverse strand, counting down.
CAACTTCATCCAGGCCGATCCCGATGGCCGGGCTGACGACGTGGCGGCCCTGATCGTCGAGGTTCAGCGCCGGGTCGAGGCCGAGACCGGCGTGGCCCTCCACCCCGAGGTGCGCCTCGTCGGCTTCCCTGACCCTCGATCGCTTGACCCTCGATCGCAGGTCGAGGGTTGAGCAGCACGGCGCCGCCTCGGCGGCCCAGGGTACGGCCGGCCAGACCGGTGATCGACCCCCGCATCCGGGCCCGGCGCATCGAGGTGGCACGCCACGAGGGCCGCCGTCGCCTGCGCCGCGCCGGTCTCGCCGCCGCCGCCCTGGGCGTCGTGGCGATGCTGTGGGGCCTGGCGCTGTCGCCGCTGCTCGATGTCGATGCCCTGGAGGTGAAGGGCGCACGCCAGACCGGCGCCGATGAGGTGCGGGCAGCGTCGGACATCAGTCCTGGTGAGGCGATGGTGACCCTCGACACCGCCCGCGCTGCGGCACGGGTGCGGGCGCTGCCGTGGGTCGCCGACGCCCGGGTGATGCGTGACTGGCCCGGGACGGTGCGGGTCGAGGTGGTCGAGCGCCGGGCGGTGGCGGCGCTGGCGGGGGAGTCGGACTGGATGCTCATCGACGCCGAGGGCCACCAGCTGGCGCGCGTGGCCGACGTGCCCCGCGGGATCACGCGGATCGAGGGGGTCGGCGTCGCCGGTGAGGTCGGCGATCTGCTCGGCGCCCCTGCCGCCGGGGCCCTCCGGGTGGCGTCGATGCTCTCCGGGGCCCTTCGCCCGGACGTCCTGGCGGTGGTCGCCGACGACGAAGGTGCCCTCACCGCCAAGGTCGCCATCGCCGGAGGGGAGCGGTCTGCGCTGGCGCTCCTCGGCCCGCCCGAGGCCTTGGAGGCCAAGCTGCTGGCGCTGGAGGCCGTGCTCGCCGGTGCCAACCTCGAGGGCGTGGCGACCATCGATGTGCGGGTGCCCACGTCGCCCGCCTTGACCCGCACGACGGAGGGAGGGTAGAGTCTCGATCACAACGAGAGGTTGACAGAACGCTCAACCTCCACCTGAGGTAAAGGCCGGGCGGGACCCCTGTGGGTCAGCCCGGCCATTTGCACGTTCGGCGGTCCGCCGCCACTGACTCCCCGGGAGGGACACACATGGCCGGCAACCCCCAGAACTACCTCGCGGTGATCAAGGTCGTCGGCGTCGGCGGGGGCGGCGTCAACGCCGTCAACCGCATGATCGATGCCGGGCTCAAGGGCGTGGAGTTCATCGCCGTCAACACCGACGCCCAGGCGCTGTTGATGAGCGACGCCGAGCTCAAGCTCGACATCGGCCAGGACGTCACCCGCGGCCTCGGGGCGGGCAGCGACCCCGAGGTCGGCCGCCAGGCCGCCGAGGACCACCGTGCCGAGGTCGAGGCCGCTCTCCAGGGCGCCGACATGGTGTTCATCACCGCCGGCAAGGGCGGCGGAACCGGGACCGGTGGCGCCCCGGTGGTGGCCCAGATCGCCAAGAGCCTGGGGGCGCTCACCATCGGCGTGGTCACCCGGCCCTTCGCCTTCGAGGGGCGCAACCGCTCGGTCCAGGCCGAGCAGGGCATCCAGCGCCTGAAGGACGAGGTCGACACCCTCATCGTCATCCCGAACGACCGGCTCCTCACGGTCTCGAACGAGAAGACCTCGGTGCTCAACGCCTTCAAGATGGCCGACGAGGTGCTGCTCCAGGGCGTGCAGGGCATCACCGAGCTCATCACGACGCCGGGACTGATCAACACCGACTTCGCCGACGTCAAGATGATCATGACCAATGCCGGGTCCGCCCTCATGGGCATCGGCTACGGGTCGGGCGAGGGCCGCTCGCTCAACGCCGCCCGCGCCGCGATCTCGAGCCCGCTGCTCGAGGCGTCCATCGAAGGTGCTCGCGGCATCCTGCTCAGCATCTCCGGCGGCAGCGACCTCGGCCTCTTCGAGGTCAACGAGGCTGCCGAGGTCATCCACGGCGTGGCCCACCCCGACGCCAACATCATCTTCGGGACGGTCATCGACGACTCGATGGGCGACGAGGTGCGCGTCACCGTCATCGCCGCCGGCTTCGACCGGTGGGAGGAGGGCAAGGACCGCTCGGAGCGCGCCCGCCCGCTGGCAGGCGACGAGGGTGGGCGAGACGTCTTCGCCGACGACGAGGTCGACCTCGAGGGCGACGACGACTTCGACGTCCCCTCCTTCCTCCGCTGAGGGCGCTGGGCGGCAGGATCGAGATCCGCTTCACCGGACGGGCCGACGGCGACCTCGCCGTCGACTCGACCGGCGTCGACGCCCGGCGACGGGCAGTCGTCGACGCGCCGTGGACGTGGCTCCGCCAGGTCCACGGGGCGCGGGTCGTGCGGGTCGAGGCGCCCGGTGCGCACGCCGGGACCGAGGCCGACGCCGCCGTGACCGCCGTGCCAGGGGCCGTGGTCTCGGTCCAGACCGCCGACTGCGCCCCCATCGCCCTGATCGGGGAGGGTGCCGTTGCTGCCGTCCACGCCGGTTGGCGAGGGCTGGCCGCCGGCATCGTGGCGTCATCGGTCGAGGCGGTGCGCGACCTCGCCCCGGGTCCGGTCCGTGCCGTGGTGGGGCCTTGCATCCACCCGTCGTGCTACGAGTTCGGGGACGCCGATCTCGACGAGGTGGCCTCCGCTCTCGGTGACCACGTTCGTTCGACCACCGCCGCCGGCCGGCCCGCCCTCGACCTCCCGGCCGGGGTCCACGCCGCCCTCGCCGCCGCCGGTGTCACCGAGGTCGACGACCGCGGCACGTGCACAGCGTGCAGCGACGCCCACTGGTCGCACCGGGCCGGCGGCGATCCCGAGCGCCAGGCCCTCGCCGTCTGGATCGCGCCGTGAGCGACGTGGTGCCCGTCGACGTCGACGCGGTCGCGGCGCGCGTGGCCGAGGTGCGCGATCGGATCGCCGCCGCCGGCGGCGATCCGCAGCGGGTCCGCCTGGTGGCGGTCACCAAGGGGTTCGGCCCCGACGCCGTGATCGCCGCCCACGCCGCTGGGGTCCTCGACGTGGGCGAGGGCTACGCCCAGGAGATGGCGGCCAAGGTCGAAGCGCTCGCCGACGGGCCCCGACCCCTGCACTGGCACTTCGTGGGCCGCCTCCAGACCAACAAGGTCCGCCTCGTGGCCCCCTCGGTCGACCTCTGGCAGAGCATCGACCGCGACGCAGTCGGGGACGAGGTGGCGAAGCGCTCGCCCGGCGCCCGGGTGCTCGTGCAGGTCAACGTGTCCGGGGAGGCGCAGAAGGGCGGGTGCGAGCCCGGTGGCACCGCCGACCTCGTGGCGCGCCTCGGCGAGCTGGGCCTCAGCGTCGCGGGGCTCATGGCCATCGGCCCCTCCGGCGACCCTGAGGCGTCCCGGCCTGCGTTCCGCGCGCTGCGCACCCTCGCCGACGACCTTGGCCTCGCGGAGCGCTCGATGGGCATGAGCGACGACCTCGAGATCGCCGTGTCCGAGGGAGCGACCATCGTTCGAGTCGGCCGAGCCCTGTTCGGCTCCCGCCCCGATCCGCGGTCCGGCACCGGCCGGATGCGACACTAACGTCCACCTCGCAAGGAGGAGTCCCCTGATGGCGACCAGCATGTGGCGACGAGCCATGCACTACCTCGGTCTCGGTCCCGACGACGAGTACGACGACTACGACGCCCTCGACGACGGCCCCGCGCCGGTCGTCAGCAGGTACGCGCCTCCGCCCCAGGAGACGCCGAGCGCGGTCCGTCCGCTGCCGCGCGAGCCGGAGCCCCGACCCGAGGTCCCGCCGGCCTCCCCGACCATGCGTCCCCGCGGAGGTGGCGTCGTGCGCCCCATCACCCCACAGGCGGCGAGCGCCAAGCCGCACGCCGTCTCGCCGCTCTCGTTCAACGAGGCCCAGGAGGTCGCCGACAAGTTCATGGCGGGCATCCCGGTGATCGTGAACCTCCAGGGCGTCGAGAAGGAGCTGTCGCGCCGCCTCGTCGACTTCGCCAGCGGGCTCTGCTACGGCCTCCGGGGCCAGATGGAGCGCGTCACGAACCAGGTGTACCTGTTGACCCCCTCCAACGTGTCGGTGTCGGACGAGACGAAACGACGCCTGCAGGACGAGGCGACCTGAGCCGTGGGCCAGCTCCTCTGCACGATCGGCACGCTGTACTTCTACGCCATCTTCGCCCGCATCCTCCTCAGCTGGTTCCCGATCAGCCAGGGCGGCGCCATGGCGTCGGTGTTCTCCTTCCTGTACGGCATCACCGAGCCGGTGCTCGGACCGCTGCGGAGGGTCCTGCCCCCAGTGCGCTTCGGTGGCATGGGGCTCGATCTCTCGCCCATCGTGGTGATCTTCGGCATGCAGCTCCTGATCCTCCCGGTGGTGTGCCGCATCTGACGGCACCCTGACTCGGCACCGGTCCACCGGTCGCCCCCCGCCCGGTCGCTACCATCGCCGGCATGGACGTCTCCCCCCAGCTCCTTCGCGAGGTCGAGTTCCGGGAGCAGTGGCGGGGCTACAACCCCGACGAGGTCGACGACTTCCTCGAGCGCCTCGCCGTCGCCCTCGAGGAGCTGCAGGCTCGACTGCGCGAGACGGCCGACCGGGCCACCCACGCCGAACGGCGCCTCCTCGATACCAGCGGCGACGACGACGAGCTGCGGCGCACCCTGGTGCTCGCCCGGCGCACCGCCGATGTGGCCCTCGACGAGGCGCGTGCCGAGGCCGCGGGGATCGAGGCGGAGGCCGAGGCCCGGGCCGAGGAGGTCCGCGCCGACGCCGAACGGCTCAGCGCAGAGCTCCGTGAGGAGGCCGAGCGCCACGCGGCGAGGGTGCGGGCCGACGCCGAGGCCCGGGCCGAGGTAGAGCTCGGTGCGCTCGCCGACCGTCGTCGCCAGCTCGAGGGCGAGGCCGACGCCATGCAAGCCTACGTGGACGACCAGCGGCACCGCCTCCACCAGGAGATGCGCGAGCAGCTCGCCTGGATCGAGCAGCCCGGGCGGCTCGAGATGCCGCCGCGCCCCGGCCTGAGCCCGCTCGACGCCAAGCCCGTCCAGGCCCGGACGGCCGAAGGCGGCGACCGGACGGCTGTCGTCGTCGATCGCCCGGCCGAGCAGGTGGCCGAGACACGCGACGTCGAGGACGACACCGGTCCGCACCCGGTGGTCAACGGCGCCTGTGATGACGCCGCGGCCGGCGAGCCCACCGGGTTCTACGACGTGCTTGCTGAAGACGACCACCCCGCTGCCGGCGGCTCCGAGGCCGATCCCTTTCTCGCCGAGCTGCGCCGGGCCGTGGACGATCCGGAGCCGCTCGGACCCCGCGAGAGCCGCACCGACTGGGCCGATGACGACGACGGTGGGGACAAGGGTGGCCCCGGTCGCAACCGGTGGCGACGCATCTGATCGGCCGAGTGGGGGAAGGGGGCCCCCGGTTCGACGGAGGCTCCGCCTCCGCCCCGAAAGCCATGAATGACCGAGCGGCGGTCCACCTCTGTCTAGGATCACGCCGCACCCGAACGACAAGGATCGGTGACGTCTCGTGTTAGTGCTCATCAGCTTTGCCCTGGTGTTGGTAGCGACCGTGCTGCTCGTGCTCGGTCTCCTCGCCGACTCCGGGATCGCGTTGATCTACGTGTCGATCGCCTGCAGCGTCCTGGCCGGCATCGTGTTGTTCGTCGCCACCCGGATGAACCGCCAGCAGGCCGCAGGAGCCGCCGCGGGCGGCGGCTCCGCGCCCGTCGGCACCAGCAGCGCATCGGAGGAGCCGACGACGGTCGCCGCTGCGCCGGCCCCTACGCCCATGCCCGCCCCGGCGCCCGCCCCGGCGCCGGCGGTGGTGGAGCAGGCCGCCTTCGCCCCCACCACGGCATTGCCCGACGACGACGTCGAGGACGACGCCGACTTCTTCCCCATCGCTGACTACGACGAGCTGCGCGTATCGGAGATCACACCGCTCCTCGCACAGCTCTACGCCGACGAGCTCGACGTGGTCGACGAGAAGGAGCGCGAGGGCAAGGCGCGGGTCACGATCCTCAACCAGATCGGCGAGCTGCGGGAGCGCCTCGCCGGTGCGCCTGCCGACGCGACCGCTGCCGACCTCGACGACTCGACGCCCGCCGGCGCCTGGGAGCCCGAGGAGGAAGAGGAGGCACCCGCCCGGGCGAGGAAGGCCGCCGCCAAGAAGCGCCCGGCGGCCAAGAAGGCTGTGGCCAAGAGGCGCCCGGCGGCCAAGAAGGCTGTGGCCAAGAAGCGCCCGGCGGCCAAGAAGGCTGCGGCCAAGAAGCGGTCCTCCACCCGGCGCTGACGTGCTCCGGCCGACGGTCGGGCGGACGGGTGCGACCCGGCCGCCCGTCGCTCAACCGGTGACGGTGAGGCCCACGGAGACGGCTTCGCCGTCGAGCTCGAGGTCGCCCGGGGGTGCGCCCTCCTCGTGGCGGAGCTCGGTGGCGAGGGTCTCCCCGGCGATCCACTCGCCGTGGGTCGCCACCGCAGCGGCCACCCTGCCTCCCGCGGGCGACGAGACGACCGCCGACACGCGGTCGGCGATGGCGAGCCCGTCGTCCTTGCGCCGGTCGTTGATGGCGCGCACCAGCTCCCGTGCGGTGCCCTCCACCAGCAGCTCGTCGTCGAGATCAAGGTCGAGGGCCACGGCGTGGGTCCCCTCCTGAGCCAAGGCGATGTCGCCGGCGGTGTCGGCGCGGACCTCCACGTCGGCGGCATCGAGCCGCTCGCCGGCGACCTCCACGTGACCGTGCTCTTCGAGGGCCCGTTGCAGCTCCGACCCGTCGGCGGCGGCGAGAGCGGCCTTCACGTCGTTGACGCGCGGGCCGAGGCGGGGGCCGAGGGCCCGGAAGTTCGGCACGACGGTCCATCGCACGAGGCCGCCGAGCGACTCGACCTGCTCGAGGCGGCGGACGTTGAGCTCGTCGGCGACCTCGGCGCGGACCTCGTCGCGAAGGGTCGTGCCGGGGTGGAGGAGCATCGCTCGTCGGAGCGGCTGGCGGACCTTGACCTTGGCGTCGGTGCGCGCCGCCCGGCCGAGGGCGACGAGGCGACGGGCGACGTCGACCTCGGCGGCGAGCTCGGCATCGGCGTGGCCGCCCGGGACGGGCCAGTCGGCCGCGTGGACGGAGAGCCCGCCGGTGAGGGCCGTCCAGAGCTCGTCGGCCAGGAAGGGGCAGAAGGGGGCCAGCAGCTCGGAGGTGACGACGAGACAGCGGTGGAGGGTGGCGTGGGCGTCGGGGTCGGAGGCCTTCCAGAAGCGTGACCGTGAGCGGCGGACGTACCAGTTCGACAAGTCGTCGACGAAGCCGGCCAGGCGGGTGGCGCCTCGAAGGGCGTCGAAGCCGTCGAGGGCGTCGGTGACCTCGACGATCGTCTCGTCGAGCTGGCCGAGCACCCACCGGTCGAGCACGTGGGTCGGCGCCGAGGTGCCGGCCCCGTCGCCGTCGGCGGGCGGCGACCAACCGTCGAGGTCGGCATAGGTGGCGAAGAACGACCACACGTTCCAGAGGGTGAGCAGCGTCTGGCGGGTCGACTCCCGGATGCCGTCCTCGAACACGCGCCGCGGCGTCCAGGGCTGGCCGGCCGAGAAGAAGTACCAGCGGAGGGCGTCGGCGCCGTAGGTGGCGAAGATGTGCCACGGGTCGATGACGTTGCCCTTGGACTTCGACATCTTCTGGCCCTCGCCGTCGATGATGTGCCCGAGGCAGACGACGTTGCGGTACGGGGTCTCGTCGAACACCAGGGTGTTGACGGCAAGCAGGGTGTAGAACCAGCCGCGCGTCTGGTCGATCGCCTCGCAGATGAAGTCGGCCGGGAAGGCCTCGGCGAAGCGGTCCTCGAACGGGTGGTGGTGCTGGGCGGAGGGCATCGACCCCGAGTCGAACCAGGCGTCGAGCACCGGCGCGACGCGCCGGGCGGTCGCGGCGCAACCCTCCTGCGCACAGGTGAGGGTGATCTCGTCGACGTAGGGCCGGTGGAGGTCGAGGCCGCTGAGGTCGCGGCCGGCGAGCTCGGTCAGCTCCGCCACCGAGCCCACGCAGGTGTCGTGGCCCTCGGTGCAGCGCCACACGGGCAGGGGCGTGCCCCAGTAGCGGTCGCGCGACAGCGCCCAGTCGACGTTGCTCTCCAGCCACTTGCCGAAGCGGCCGGTCCTGATGTGCTCGGGGTGCCAGGCGATGCGGTCGTTCTCGCGCAGCAGCTCAGCTCGCCGCTCGGAGGTCCTGGCGAACCAGGAGGTCTTGGCCCAGTAGATGAGGGGCGTGGAGCACCGCCAGCAGTGGGGGTAGCTGTGCAGGTACGGCTGCTCGCGGACGAGGAGTCCGCGGGTGGCGAGGTCGTCGATGATGCCGCGGTCGGCCTCCTTCACCCCGGTGCCGGCCCACGGCGTCACCCGGGCGTCGAAGGCGCCGTCGGGTCCCACGGGGTTGAACACCGGGAGGTCCTCGGTCCGCCCGATCTCGGCGTCGTCCTCGCCGAAGGCGGGTGCGAGGTGCACGACGCCGGAGCCGTCGTCGGTGCTGACGTAGTCGGCGAGCACGACCCGCTCGGCGCGGTCGGCCTCACCCGGGCCGTACGCGAGGAGCTCGTACGGTCGCTCGTAGCGGCGTCCGGCCAGCTCGGCGCCGCGGAGGCTGGCGACGACCTCGTAGGGCGCGCCTTCTCCGAAGAGCCGCTCGGCAGCGGCCCGGGCCATGACCAGGTCGCGCCCCTCGGGTTCGTGGACGCGGACGTACTCGATCTCGGCGCCCACCGCTGCGGCCACGTTGGAGATGAGCGTCCAGGGCGTCGTGGTCCACACGAGGAGGTCGGCGTCGTCGTCGCGCAGGGGGAAGCGAACGTAGATCGAGGGGTCGGTGACCTCCCGGTAGACATCGGGCTGGCCCATCTCGTGGGAGGACAGGGCGGTGCCGCACCGGGGGCAGTAGGGGCTGACCCGGTGGCCCTCGTAGAGCAGCCCCTTCTCCCAGAGCTGCTTCACCAGCCACCACACGGACTCGATGTAGTCGTTGCTGAGGGTCCAGTAGGCGTCCTTGGTGTCGATCCAGGTGCCGGACCGGCTGGTGAGCGACGACCAGTCCTCGACGTAGCGCGACACCGAGTCGCGGCAGCGCTGGTTGAACTCGGCGACGCCGTACGCCTCGATCTGGTCCTTGCCGGTGAGCCCGAGCTCCTTCTCGACCTCGAGCTCCACGGGCAGGCCGTGGCAGTCCCAGCCGCCCTTGCGCGGGACCTTTCGGCCGCGCATGGTCTGGAAGCGTGGGAAGAGGTCCTTGAACACGCGGGCCCAGACGTGGTGGAGCCCCGGCTTGCCGTTTGCGGTGGGCGGTCCCTCGTAGAAGATCCAGGGCTCGCCGTCCTCCCGCAGGGTCCGGACGGTGCCGACGACGTCGTCGCGGCGCCAGCGCTCGAGGGCGCGCTCCTCGAGCGCGATGGGGTCGAAGGGCTCCACGGGGCCGAAGGGCATGGCGCAAGCGTAGAACCCGGCCACCCCCGTCCCGTCCGGCCCCCGGTAGGGTGCGGCGGTGAGCGATGAGGTGTTCGACGTCCGAGCTGACGGCAGCGTGGTCGTCCGGCTCTCGGTGCAGCCCGCGGCCGGCCGCTCCGCCATCCTGAGCCGCCACGGGGACGCCCTCAAGGTCAAGGTGGCGGCGCCCCCGGAGGGAGGGCGGGCAAACGAGGCCTGTGCCAGCCTCCTCGCCGAGGTGCTCGGCGTTCCGGGCTCCGCCATCTCGCTGGTGGCCGGCGAGTCGAGCAGGCAGAAGCGCTTCGCGGTGGACGGCGCCGACCCCGACGACGTTCGGCGGGCCCTCGAGCGCATCCTCGGTCCGGGTGGGGGCAAGGCGGCGACCGCCAACCCACGGGCACCTCGGCGGTCCTGACCGGGCGGCCCGCGTTGTCGGGCCCGTCCTGCGGTGCTACCTTCCGGAACCCTTTTCACCGACGCGGAGACCGATCCGGCGATGCCCAGAGCCACGAAGACCACCGGCAAGGCCACGGCGAAGAAGGCGGCGACCGCCAAGGCGACCAAGGCGACCAAGTCAGCGGCTGCCAAGGCCACCGGCGCCAAGAAGGCTGTCGGCGCCAAGAAGGCTGTCGGCGCCAAGAAGGCTGTCGGCGCTAAGAAGGCTGTCGGCGCCAAGAAGGCTGTCGGCGCTAAGAAGGCTGTCGGCGCTAAGAAGGCTGTCGGCGCCAAGAAGGCTGTCGGCGCCAAGAAGGCTGTCGGCGCCAAGAAGGCCGCGGCCTCCAAGGCGGCCGCCCCCAAGGTGGCCAAGCGGACTGCGGGCAAGAAGGCGGCCCCCAAGGCCTCCACCGCTCAGGCCGACAAGTTCCTCGAGGCCCAGCGCAAGGAGCTCCTCAAGGAGCGCGAGGACTACGCCCGTTCGGCTGCCCACCTGCGCGCCGAGGCCGAGGCGCTGGCCCAGGACCGCGACCCGGGGGACTCCAACTTCGACGAGGAGGGCGGCGAGGGTGACTCCATGGCCGTCGAGCGCGAGCGCGAGCTCGCCCTGTCTGCCCAGGCCCTGGCGGCAGTGCAGGACATCGACGACGCCCTCGTCAAGATCGACGCCGGCACCTACGGGACCTGCGAGAAGTGCCGCGGGCCCATCCCCAAGGAGCGCCTGCGCGCGCTCCCCTTCGCCGCTCTGTGCGTCAAGTGCAAGAGCGGGGGCCTGAGCAGGCGCTGAAGGCGTCGGCCGCCGCCCGGCGCTGGGGGCTGGTGGTGGCGCTGGCGGCCGTGGTCATCGCCGTCGACCACGCCACCAAGTGGTGGGCGCTCCAGGAGCTGCCCGGCAACCCGATCGATCTCCTCTGGACCCTGCGGCTCCGCCTGGTCTTCAACACCGGCGCGGCGTTCGGCTTGGGCTCCCGCTATGCCCCCGTCATCGCCCTGGCGGCCCTCGTCGTGGTCCTCGTGCTCGTGCGCACCGCCCGGCTGCTCAGCACGTGGCCGAGCGTCGTGGGGGTCGGCCTGGTCCTCGGCGGGGCGCTGGGCAACCTCGCCGACCGGCTGCTCCGCGAGGCCGACGGCATCCTCGGTGGCGCGGTGGTCGACTTCATCGACCTCCAGTGGTGGCCGGTGTTCAACGTCGCCGACATCGCCATCAACCTGGGTGCCGTGGTGATCATCGTGGCGTCGATGCGCGAGCCCGCCTTCGGCGACGGGCCAGGAGCGGGGGCGGGGCAGGACCCTGTCGAGGACGCTCCCGGCCGGAGCGGGTCGTGAGGGAGGTGCTGCCGCCGGCGCTCGAGGGTGAGCGAGTCGACCGGGTGGTCGCCATGTTGACCGGCCTCACGCGGGCCGAGGTCGCCGACCTCGTGGCGGCCGGGGCCGTGCGCCTGGGAGGGCGGACCGTGACCTCGCGCTCGGTCCGGGTGCACGAGGGCGAGGAGCTCGAGGTCGAGGTGCCGCCGCCGGACCTCGACCGCCACGTCGCCCAGCCGGAGCCGGGGGTCGCCGTGCCGGTGGTGCATGCCGACGACCAGGTCATCGTCGTCGACAAGCCCCCGGACATGGTCGTGCACCCGGGTGCCGGGAACCGCCAGGGCACCATGGCCCAGGGCCTGCTGGCCCGGTTCCCCGAGCTGGCCGGGGTGGGCGAGCCGGAGCGGCCCGGCATCGTGCACCGCCTCGACAAGGGGACCTCGGGCCTCCTGGTCGTGGCGCGCACCCCCGAGGCCTACGCCTCGCTGGTGGACCAGCTCTCGACGCGCACCGTCGAGCGGCGCTACCTCGCCCTGGTCTGGGGTCACCCGGAGCCACCCCGGGGGATGATCGACGCGCCCATCGGGCGCTCGCAGCGCGACCCCACTCGCATGGCGGTGTCGGCGGCGGGCCGGGAGGCGCGCACCAGCTACGAGGTCGTGACCACCTACACGGAGCCGGTGCTCTCCGCCCTGACCTCCTGCCGGCTCGAGACGGGCCGGACGCACCAGATCCGCGTCCACCTCGCCGCCATCGGCCATCCGGTGGTGGGCGACCCGCGCTACCGCGGCAAGCGAGTGGCGCTGCCGTGCCCTCGCCCGTTCCTGCACGCGACCGAGCTGGCCTTCGACCATCCCGGTACCGGCGAGCGCGCGCGCTTCGAGTCGCCGCTGCCGGACGACCTCGTCGGTGTGCTCGACGGGCTCAGTCCTTGACCGTCGCCCCGTCCCAGGGGACCTCGCCCCGGGCGCGCGCCACGCAGTCGGCGAGGGTGTAGGAGTCGAGGTGGCGGCGCATGTGGCCGCCGACGACGTCCCACACCGCAAGCAGCACGCACTGGCCCTCGTGGTCGCAGGCGCCGTCCTCGTGCGGCCGGCCGAAGTCACCGAGGGTGATGGGCCCGTCGACCGCGCTGACGACCTCTCCGAGGGTGATGTCGTTGGGGGACCGCGCCAGGGTGTAGCCGCCGCCCACGCCCCGCTTCGACCGGACGAGCCCGGCGCCCTTGAGGGCCAGGAGGATCTGCTCGAGGTAGGGCTGGGGGAGCCCGGTCCGCTCGGCGATGTCGCGCACCGACGTGGGACCCTCGTGGTCGGCGTGCAGGGCAAGCGACAGGAGTGCCCGGCTGGCGTAGTCACCCCGTGTCGAGACCTTCACCGGGCCCATGGTACGGGGGCGGTCCGCTGGGGTGGGGACCAGGGGTGGGTTCCCGATGTGCGGACCGTGCGTCGGCGTGATGGACTCGCGGTCGCTCCGAAGCGATGGAGCGGAGGACGATGGACCCGCTGATCCCCGACTACGAGGGCGCCTGCCTGAGCAACGTGGTCCCCGCCATCCTCGAGCCCGGGGAGACCAGGCCCTCGTGGCTCCCCGCCGTGGTTGCCGAGGCCGACCAGGTGGTCCTGCTGGCCATCGACGGCCTCGGCTACGACCAGCTCCAGGAGCGACTGCCGCTGGCGCCCACGCTGGCGGCCATGGACGGTGGTGCGATCGTCACCGTCGCGCCCTCGACCACCGCCACGGCGCTGAGCTCGCTCGCCCTCGGCTCGCCTCCCGGCGTGCACGGCGTGGTCGGCTACCGGATCAACGTCCGGGGCGACGTGCTCAACGTGCTTCGCTGGCAGACCCCGGCCGGTGACGCCCGCACGGTGATCCCGCCCGACGTGTTCCAGGCTCGCACCGCCTTCTGCGGTACCCGGCCCCCGGTCGTGACCCGCGCCGAGTTCGCCGGCACCGGCTTCACCGCCGCCCACCTGGCCGACGTCCGCTTCCACGGGTGGCGCACCACCTCGACCCTCGTCACGGAGGTCCGGCATCTCCTCGCCGCCGGTGAGCCCTTCGCCTACGCGTACTACGACGGGGTCGACAAGGTCGCCCACGAGTACGGCCTCGACGAGCACTACGCCGCCGAGCTCGCCAGCGCCGACCGGCTGGTGGCCGACCTGGTCTCGGTGCTGCCCAGGGGAGCTGCCCTGGTGGTGACCTCCGACCACGGCCAGGTCCAGGTGGGGGAGGCCATCGTCGCCATCCACGAGGACGTGATGGATCACGTGGAGCTGCTCTCCGGCGAGGGGCGCTTCCGCTGGCTGCACGCCAAGCCGGGTCGCGCCGGCGACCTGCTGGCCGCCACCGTGGCGCAACACGGTGACCGGGCGTGGGTGCGCTCGGTCGACGAGGTGATCGCCGACGGGTGGTTCGGCCCCAAGGTGAGCGAGGCGGCAGCCAACCGCTTCGGCGATGTCGTCATGGCCGCCATCGACCCCGTGGCGTTCGAGGATCCCGCCGACACCGGCCCCTACCGGCTCGAGTCCCGTCACGGGTCGCTCACCCCCGCCGAGATGCGCGTCCCCCTCCTCGCCGCCGCCAACCTCGGTTCGTAGCCGACAGCCCTCCGCGGGCGCCAGGGTGTGGAACGGCGACCGGTTTGGGGCAGGATGCGGGGCATGGACCCCGAGGACCAGACCGAGGATGCCCCTGAGCAGATCGAGGTGCTCCCGCCGGGCGGCGAGGACGACGCCCCCGAGGGCGAGCGCAGCGAGTCGGTGGAGCAGCCGGCCAAGGTGATGCGGATCGGCTCGATGATCAAGCAGCTGCTCGACGAGGTTCGCCATGCCCCGCTCGACGACGCCAGCCGGACCAGGCTCAAGGAGATCTACGAGACCTCGGTGCGCGAGCTTGCCGAGGGCCTTTCACCGGACCTCCGGGGCGAGCTCGAGCGCATGACCATGCCGTTCGACCAGGCCGCGCCCAGCGATGCCGAGCTGCGGATCGCCCAGGCGCAGCTGGTCGGGTGGCTCGAGGGCCTCTTCCACGGGATCCAGGCGACCCTGTTCGCTCAACAGATGGCTGCCCGCCAGCAGCTCGAGAACATGCAGCGGGGCCTTCCCGCCGGGCAGAGTCCCGACGGCGTCGCCGAGGCCCGCGAGCGGCCCGGCACGTACCTCTAGGCCCAAGGCGCGTGGACGCCGCCGCCGCGGTTCGCAACGCCCACGAGTGGTTCGAGCACCACAGCGGATGGGCCCCGCCCGACGAGGAGACCCTGGCGGAGTGGGTGGCCGACGGCATGTGCCGCTGCCCCGATGAGTGCCTGGTGGCGCCGGAGGGGTGGTGCGAGCACGGCCTGGCCTCGTGGTGGCTGGTGCTGGCCGACCTCGCCCACGACGACGACCGGCGACGGCCACCCGACCGCTCGTCCTGAAGCGTACGCTCCGTCCATGGGTGAGATCGGAGCGGCGTACGAGGGGTGCCGTCGGCGGATGACCGAGCTGGTCGAGGGGCTCGATGACGACGGGGCGGCGCAGCGCGTGCCCGCCTGTCCGGACTGGACCGTCCACGACCTCCTGGCGCACGTGACCGGGGTCGTCGACGACGCCCTGGCCGGACGGCTCGAGGGCGCCGGCTCGGACAAGTGGACCGCGGTCCAGGTGGAGGCGCGCCGGGGCCGGCCCCTCGCCGAGGTGGTCGCCGAGTGGGCGGCGGCGGCGCCGGCATTCGAGGCCGTGCTCGACGATCTCGGCATGAGCGGTCGCCAGGCGGTGTTCGACTGCGTTCTCCATGAGCACGACCTGCGAGGCGCCCTCGGGCGGCCCGGCGGGCGCGACAGCGACGCGGTGGCGATCGGCCTCACCTTTGCGGGGCCGGCCATCACCGGGGCGGCGAAGGCCCAGGGCATAGACCTCCGGGTGGAGGCCGATGGCGCCGGGGCCTGGGGAGCAGAGGAGGCCGACGCCGTGTTGCGGGGGGCGCCCTTCGAGGTCCTGCGGGCCACCACCGGGCGCCGCAGCGCCGAGCAGGTCCGGGCCATGGACTGGCAGGGCGATGTCGAGTCGGCCCTGCCCGCCTTCACCTACGGCCCCTTCCGGCCCTGCCACGACCCGGTGGTGGAGTAGCCCACCAGGCCGATCCGGTCAGTCCTCGTCCTCGAGGCGGAACCCCACCTTCATCGTGACTTGCACGTGGGCGATCTGGCCGCCCTCGAGATGCCCTCGGATCTCACCGACCTCGAACCAGTCGAGGTTGCGCAGCGTCTTGTTGGCGCGGACGATGCCGTTGCGGATGGCGGCGTCGACGCCCTCGGTGGAGGTGCCGACGATCTCGGTCTTGCGATAGGTGTTGTCTGCCATGCGGGGCCTCTCGGTCGGGGCCGGGGCGGATGGCCTCGGCCGGCGGTCACCATCCTCCTACCCGACCCGGTGGGGGGCGCGACACCCCGGCCGGCGGCCGCGGCGGCGGCGGGCGCGCTACGGTGTGAATCACAGCCGTGTAACCCTCATCCACAGCGCCTGTGGATGAGGTTGGGGACGACGTCGGCGCGCCAGCGGAGGCCAGCATCGTGGGCAGCAGCTTCACCCACCTGCACACCCACACCGAGTTCTCGATGCTCGACGGGGCAGCGCGGGTGGGCGAGGTCATCGCCAAGGCGGTGGCCGACGGCCAGCCGGCGATCGGGATCACCGACCACGGCAACATGTACGGGGTCCTCGACTTCTACGCCGAGTCTCGCCGGCAGGGGATCACGCCCGTGGTCGGCTCCGAGCTCTACATGGCGGGTGAGAGCCGCCACGAGCGCCCCCGGCGCCGGGGCCGGATCGACGACACCGGCGGCGACGCCGACGGCGGTCAGAAGCTCTACTACCACCTCATCGCGCTGGCCGAGAACGACATCGGCTACCGCAACCTCATCAAGCTCTCCTCGCGCGCCTACCTGGAGGGGTACTTCTACAAGCCCCGAGTCGACTGGGAGCTCCTCGAGGAGCACCACGACGGGATCATCGCCACCACCGGGTGCCTCGGCGGCGTCGTCCTCCAGGCGCTGCTCCAGGGCGACACCAAGGCGGCGACCGAGCGGGCGGCCCGCCTGCAGGACATCTTCGGGCGCGACTCGCTGTTCGTGGAGCTCCAGGACCACGGCCTGCCCGACCAGCAGCGCACCAACCCGCAGCTGATCGAGATCGCCCGGCGCATCGGGGCGCCGCTGCTGGCCACCAACGACAGCCACTACACCCACCAGCAGGACTCGGTCGCCCACGACGCCCTGCTGTGCGTCCAGACCGGCAGCACCATCGACGACCCCAACCGGTTGAAGTTCCACGGCGACCAGCACTACCTCAAGACCGCCGAGGAGATGCGACGGTTGTTCCGCGAGGTCCCCGAGGCGTGCGACAACACCCTCTGGGTGGCCGAGCGGGCCGACGTGACCATCGAGTTCGGCAAGCCCAAGCTGCCCCAGTTCCCGATCCCGCCCGAGTTCCTCGCCACCCTGCCGGCCGGGCCGACCGCGGCGACCGGAGCGCTCACCCACGACTGCAACGGCCTGCTCGTGGTGGAGGGGCCCGATGACCACCCAGAGGCCCGCGAGGAGCCCGACACCGCCTACCTCCGCCACCTCACCTACGAGGGGGCGCGCGAGCGCTGGGGGAGGGACCTGCCCGCCACGGTCACCGAGCGGCTCGACTACGAGCTCGGTGTCATCGCCCAGATGGGGTTCAGCTCGTACTTCATCATCACCTGGGACCTGATCAAGCACGCTCGCGAGAACGGCATCCGGGTGGGGCCGGGCCGGGGGAGCGCTGCGGGTTGCGCGGTGGCGTACTGCCTCTGGATCACCGACCTCGACCCGATCCGGTACGACCTGCTCTTCGAGCGCTTCCTCAACCCGTCGCGCGTCTCGATGCCCGACATCGACATGGACTTCGACTCCCGGTACCGGGACGAGATGATCCGCTACGCGGCCGAGCGCTACGGCCGCGACCACGTGGCCCAGATCGTCACCTTCTCCACCATCAAGGCCCGTGCCGCGGTGCGCGACGCCGCCCGGGTGCTCGGTTACCCCTACGTCGTGGGCGACAAGGTGGCCAAGGCCATGCCCCCGCTGGTGATGGGGCGCGACACGCCGCTGCACGCCTGCCTCGAGGAGCACCCCAAGTACGCCGACGGGTTCAAGGCCGCCCGCGAGCTGCGCGAGATGTACGAGGTCGACCCCGACGCCCGCAAGGTGATCGACGTGGCCAAGGGCCTCGAGGGCCTGCGCCGCCAGGACGGCATCCACGCGGCCGCCGTGGTGATCACCGACGAGACCCTCACCACCTACCTCCCGATCCAGCGCAAGCCCGAGGCCGGCAAGGACCCCGAGGACGCACCGGTGGTCACCCAGTACGAGATGCACGGGGTCGAGGACCTCGGGCTGCTGAAGATGGACTTCCTCGGCCTGCGCAACCTCGACGTGATCTCCGACACCGTCGAGCTGGTGCGCGACGTCACCGGGGTCGAGCTCGACATCGACGACGTCCCCCTCGACGACGACAAGACGCTGGCCATGCTGCGGGAGGGCCGCTCGATCGGCGTCTTCCAGCTCGAGGGCGGGCCGATGCGCGCCCTCATGCGCAGCCTGGCGCCTACCAGCTTCGACGACGTGGCGGCCCTCGTGGCCCTGTATCGGCCGGGGCCCATGGCCGCCAACATGCACAACGACTACGCCGACCGGAAGAACGGCCGCAAGCCCATCGAGTACCTCCACCCCGATGCCGAGGAGATCCTCGCCGACACCCAGGGCTTGATGATCTTCCAGGAATCCGTGATGCGGGTGGCCCAGAAGTTCGCCGGCTACACCCTCGCCGAGGCCGACAACCTCCGGAAGGCCTGCGGGAAGAAGATCCGAGAGCTCATCGTGAAGGAGCGGGAGACGTTCGTCGCCGGCTGCGAGGCCACCGGCTACGGCCGCGAGATCGGCACCGCCTGGTTCGACATCATCGAGCCGTTCGCCGACTACGCCTTCCCCAAGGCGCACGCCTACGGCTACGGGCTCGTCGCCTACCAGACCGCGTACCTCAAGGCCCACCACCCGGTCGAGTTCCTCGCCGCCCTGCTCACCTCTGTCAAGGCCGACCAGGACAAGTCGGCGGTGTACCTCAACGAGTGCCGCCAGATGGGCATCGCCGTGCTGGTGCCCGACGTCAACCTGTCGGTGTCGGACTTCACCGCCCGCTACGGCGACGACGGGATCGGCGTCATCCCCTTCGGGCTGTCGGCGGTGCGCAACGTGGGTGTGGGCCTCGTCGAGCTCGTCGTCACCGAGCGCGACACCAACGGCTCCTTCATCGACTTCTACGACTTCTGCGAGCGGGTCGACCCGGCGGTGCTGAACAAGCGCGCCATCGAGTCGCTGATCAAGGCCGGCGCCTTCGACGCCCTCGGACACCCCCGCAAGGGCCTCCTCCTGGTGTTCGACCAGATCGTCGAGCGCACCCTCGCTCGCCGCCGCGAGCGCGACCAGGGGGTGATGAGCCTCTTCGGCGACGTCGGTGCTGACGAGTCGTCTTCCTCGTTCGACGAGCGGGTGGCGATCCCCGACGACGAGTTCGAGAAGATGGAGCGCCTGGCCTTCGAGAAGGAGATGCTGGGCCTCTACGTCAGCGACCACCCGCTCATGGGCGCCGAGCACCTCCTCGCCCGGCGCGCCGACTGCTCGATCACCGAGCTCCGAGAGGGCGGGACGGGTCCGGTGCAGGTCCCGCAGGGAGAGGACCGAGGCCGCGGCGGGGCGTTCCGGACCGTGGGCGGGGTCGTGACCAACCTCCAGCGCAAGTACACGAAGAAGGGCGACCTCATGGCCATCTTCGTGCTCGAAGACCTCCAGGCCGCCATCGAGGTCATGGTCTTCCCGAAGACCATGACCACGAGCGGCCACGCCCTCACCGAAGACGCCGTGGTCTGCGTCAAGGGCCGCCTCGACACCCGCGACGACGTGGCCAAGCTCATCGCCCACGAGATCTCCCCCGTCGAGCTGATCCACGACGGGGGCACGCCGCTGCGACTCTCGGTCCCGCCGGCCGCCCTCGACGAGCGCAAGGTCGACGACCTCAAGCGCCTCCTCGTCGAGCACCCGGGCGACTCCCCGGTGTTCCTCCACGTGGGCACCAAGGTCCTGCGCCTCCCGCCCGCGTTCAACGTCGACACCGGCAACGGCCTGGCCGGCGAGCTCCGGGTCCTCCTCGGCGCCGACGCCCTGCTCTGACCGCCGGAGCCGCCGCCGACCCGAGCTGTGTGCGTTACCGGTCGGGATCTGACGCCGAGCGCACACAACCCGGGGTTCCGTCCACCAGGATGGCCGAGTTGTGTGCGCTGCCGGTCGGGAGCGGACGCCGAGCGCACACAACCCAGGCTCAGGGTGGGCCGACGCCCCGTCACCGCGCTGAACCTGGGCGTGGATGACGCCCGCGTCAGAAAGGTGCCACGATGGCCGGGCAGCGGAGCCGACAGGGAGCTCTGCGCGGACGTGAGGGACTTGAGATGGCGGCAGGCACGGGTGCAGCGGGCAACGGTCCCGACGTCGACGTGGTGGTGGTGGGCGCCGGGTTCTCCGGTCTCTACCTGCTCCACCGCCTGCGGGCCCTGGGGTTCTCGGCGCGGGTGCTCGAGGCCGCCGACGACGTCGGCGGGACCTGGTACTGGAACCGCTACCCGGGCGCCCGGTGCGACATCCCCACCACCGACTACACCTACAGCTTCGACCCGGAGCTCGAGGACGACTGGACCTGGTCCGAGAAGTACGCCACCCAACCTGAGATCCTCCGCTACCTGCAGCACGTCGCCGACCGGTACGACCTCCGCCGCGACATCGAGCTCGGCACGCGCGTCGAGTCCGCGGCGTGGGACGAGTCGTCCTCCGTGTGGTGTCTGCGGACCGACCGCGGCACCGAGGTGACCTGCCGCTTTTACGTGATGGCCACCGGCTGCCTCTCGATGCCCAAGACCATCGACATCGAGGGTGTCGACCGCTTCCGCGGCGAGGTCCTCCACACAAGCCGCTGGCCCCACGAGGGCATCGACCTCACCGGGAAGCGGGTGGCGGTGATCGGCACCGGCTCGTCGGGCATCCAGTCCATCCCGCTCATCGCCGAACAGGCGGCGCAGCTCACCGTGTTCCAGCGCACCCCCAACTTCTCCATCCCCGCCCACAACGGGCCACCGCCTGCCGAGGCTGTCGCCGCCCTCGAGGTCGACCGGGAGGCGTACCGCGAGGCGGCGAAGCGGTCGCGGGGCGGCGTGCCCATCGAGCCGCCGCAGGTCACCGCGGCGATGTGCTCCGAGGAGGAGCAGCGCGCCCGGTTCGAGGCGGCGTGGAGCGCCGGGGAGCTGTTCGAGATCCTGAGCGTCTTCGCCGACCAGATGGTCAACCCGGAGGCCAACGAGGTCGTGGCCGAGATGATCCGGGAGAAGATCCGCTCCGTGGTGCGCGAGCCTGCCACCGCCGAGGCGCTCTGCCCCACCGACCACCCCTTCGGCACCAAGCGGCCCTGCCTCGACACCGGCTACTTCGAGACCTACAACCTCCCGCACGTCCGGTTGGTCGACCTGCGCCGCCAGCCCATCACCACCATCACCGAGACCGGCATCGAGACGGTCGAGGGCACCGTCGAGCTCGACACGATCGTCTTCGCCACCGGCTTCGACGCCATGACCGGCGCGGTCGTGGCCGTCGACATCACCGGTCGTGACGGACTCACGCTGAAGGAGAAGTGGGCTCACGGTCCCACCACCTACCTGGGGCTGATGACGGTGGGGTTCCCGAACCTGTTCACCATCACCGGGCCGGGCAGCCCCTCGGTGCTGTCGAACATGGCGGTGTCCATCGAGCAGCACGTCGACTGGGTCGCCGAGTGCCTCGTCGACCTGCGCGAGCGGGGCTTCGAGACCATCGAGCCCACCCCCACGGCGGAGGCGGGCTGGGTCCGCCACGTCAACGACTGCGCCGACATCACGCTCTACCCCACGGCCAACTCGTGGTACATGGGCGCCAACGTGCCGGGCAAGCCTCGGGTGTTCCTTCCCTACATCGGTGGCGTCGACGTCTACCGGGCCACCTGTGAGCAGGTCCTCGAGCAGGACCACCTCGGGCTTCGGCTCGAGGGGCCGGAGGGCACCCACTGCAACGACGGCGTGGTCCGCCGCCTGCAACCCGACGTCGCCATGGTTCTCGACCTGATGGCGAGCCTCGAGCTGCCGCCGATCGAGTCGATGTCGCCCCCGGACGCCCGGGCGTTCATGGAGGTCGTCTCGGCCGCCCGGCCACCCGGCCCGGACGTCGCCGAGATCGTCGACGGCGTGCTGCCCGGCCCCGCCGGCGACCTCCGGTACCGGCTGTACCGGCCCGAGGGCGACGGGCCCCACCCGCTCATCGCCTACTTCCACGGGGGCGGCTGGGTCCTCGGCAGCCACGAGTCCGACGACCCCCTGTGCCGCGACCTGTGCGTGCGAACAGGGGCGGTGATCGTCTCGGTGGACTACCGCCACGCCCCCGAGCACCCTTTCCCGGCCGCGGCCGAGGACGCCTTTGCCGCAGTCCGGTGGATCGCCGCCAACGCCATCGAGCTGGGGGGCATCCCTGGCCAGCTGGCGGTCGCCGGCTGGAGCGCCGGGGGCAACCTGGCCGCCGTGGCGTGCCGGATGGCGCGTGACGAGGACGGCCCCGACATCGTCGCCCAGCTCCTCCTCAACCCGGTCACCGACGGCGACCTGACGCGCCCTTCCTACGAGGAGAACGCCGAGGGCTACGTGCTCACCACGGCCATCATGGAGTGGTTCTGGGACCACTACGTGGGCGACGGCGACCGCCAAGACCCCCGGGTGGCACCGCTGCGCGCGGGCGATCTCAGCGGCCTCCCTCCGGCGGTGATCGTGACGTGCGAGTTCGACCCCCTTCGTGACGAGGGGCGTGCGTACGCGGATGCACTCGAGGCCGCGGGAGTCCAGACCCGCCACATCTCCGGGCGCGGGCACACCCACACCTCGCACACCATGGTCGACGTCGTCCTCTCCGGAGCGTCGCTCCGGGCAAGAGCTGCCGGGGCCCTTCGCGAGTGCTTCAAGGTGGCCGCCCCCGCCTGAGGCTCCGACCGCGGCCTCAGCGGTAGGCCGCGGCCTGGAGCTCGTACAGCTCGGCGTAGGTGCCGCCGGCGGCGAGCAGGTCGGCGTGGCGGCCGACCTCCTGCACCCGTCCCGACCCCAGCACCACGATGAGGTCGGCCATGCGCACGGTCGAGAATCGGTGCGAGATCAGCACGGTGATGGCCCCCGTGTTGCGGGCAGCCCCCGAGGCGGCCTCGGCGTAGCGCTCGAAGAGCATGTGCTCGGTCTCGGCGTCGAGGGCGCTCGTCGGTTCGTCGAGCACCAGCAGGAGCGGCCGCTGGCGCATCATGGCCCGACCGAGGGCGAGCTTCTGCCACTGGCCCCCGGAGAGGTCGGTGCCGTCGAGCGTGGCGCCCAGCGGTGTCTCGAAGCCGTCGGCGAGCGACTGGAGCACGTCGCTGCCGGCGGCGCGGTCGAGGGCCGCCCCGGCGGCCTCGAGGTCGCCGAGCCGGTCGAGGTCGCCGACGCCGACCACCTCGTGGGCGACGAGCTCGAGGCGGGCGTGGTCCTGGAAGCCGGCGGAGACCCGCTCGAGCCACTGCTGGGGGGGCACCCGGGCCAGGTCGGCGCCGTCGACGAGGATCCGCCCCCCGGTGGGCCGGTACAGCCCGCACAGGAGCTTCACGAGCGTCGTCTTCCCGGCGCCGTTGTCGCCCACGACGGCGACGACCGCGCCGGCGGGGAGGTGGAGGTCGACCCCGTCGAGTGCCGGCGCGTCGTCGCCGTAGGCGAAGGAGATCCCATCGAGGCGTATCCCGTCGGACAGCTGGTCGGGCACCGGGCGGTCACCGGGTGCCGCGGCCTCCGCGGCGTCGGCGAGGTCGACCAGCCAGAGGAGGCGCCCGGCGCCCCGGAGCACGCTGGCGAGCCAGATCGCCATCCCCGCCGCCTGTTGCAGCTGGCCGGTCAGGCGGGTGGTGAGGAGGATCGCCAGGTAGAGGTCGCCAGGGGTGGCCTCGCCGGCGACCGCGTTGCGTGCGACGAGCCCGACAGCCACGAGGAAGCCGACGATGAAGAGGGCGAAGCCGCCGGCCCGCTGGACGGCGGCGATCGCGGCGGCCCGCGTCCGGCGTCGCTCGACCGACCGCCAGAGGTGGCGGTACCGCTGCTCGAGCTCGCCGGCGAGGCCGAAGACGCGCAGCTCCTTGGCCCCGGCGTCGCCGGTGGCGAGGTCGTAGAGGTGCAGGGCGCGCCGTTCGTCCTCGGCGGTGGCCTCGTGGACCGCCTCGACCGCGTGCTGGCTCCGAGCGGCGAGCCACACCGCCGGCACCCCGAGGGCCACCGCCGCCACGGTGCCCGGGTGGACCCACATGAGGAGGCCGACGGTGATCGCCAGCTCGGCGACGGCGGTGATCGCGTAGGCGAGGGCGGGCACCCCGTTCATGAGTCCCTGTCGCTCGGTGCGGAGCAGCTCGATGCGATCGGCGTGGTCGGGCCGCTCGAAGTGGTCGATGGTCGGGATGCGGGCGCAGGCGTCGATGATGCGCTGGTCGACCTCGAGCGAGAGGCGCTCCCGCAGCCGCATGTCGAGGGCGAAGCGGCCCAGGAGCAGGCTGATGTGGACGAAGGCGGCGAGGGCTCCGGCCGCGATCCAGGTGAGGGCGCTGGTGCGGTCGGCGGCGGTGACGGCGTCGACGAGCGCCCGGCCGACGACAGCGGAGATCCCCGTGGTGGCTGCGGACACCGGGACGATGACGAGAGCGGCGCGCAGCGGGTCGGCGCGGAACGCCATGCTGGCGAGCAGCCACATGCTCCGTGCGGCCGTTCGGGCGCCGCCACGCTGGTCGGCGGTGGCGGTGTCAGGCACCGGCGGGCTCCGGCAGCTCGTCGTCCGAAACGTCCGGAGCGTCCTCGTCGGCGAAGCGGGCGGCCTGGAGGGCGAAGAGCTGGGCGTACCGGCCGCCGAGGGCGACGAGCTCGTCGTGGGGCCCGTCCTCGACGACCCGACCGCCGTCGAGCACGACGATGCGGTCGGCCCGCCGCACGGTCGAGAAGCGGTGCGAGATCACCACCGACGTCAGCGGTGCGCCGTCGCGACCCTGGGCCGTGAGCTCCAGGAAGCGCTCGTACAGGTCGGCTTCGGCCCGTACGTCGAGGTTGGCGGTCGGCTCGTCGAGCACCAGGACCCGCGCGCCGGCGTCGACGGCCAGCATGGCCCGGGCAAGGGCGATGCGCTGCCATTGCCCACCGGAGAGGTCGGTGCCGCCGGTGAGGGTGCTCGACAGCGGTGTGTCCCACCCGTCGTCGAGGCGGGCCAGGACCTCGGTGGCCCCCACCCGGGCGGCGAGGGCGTCGAGCTCGGCCTCGCCCACCCGGAGGTCGACCGCGCCGAACGCGACGTTGTCGCGCGCCGGCAGCTGGTAGCGGAGGAAGTCCTGGAAGAGCACGCCCACCTGGGCGCGCCAGGCCCCAGGGTCGAGCTCGGCGAGGTCGACCCCGTCGACCGTGATGCGACCTTCGTCGGGCTCGTGCAGCCGGCACAGCAGCTTGATCAGGGTCGTCTTGCCGGCGCCGTTGAGCCCGACAACGGCCAGGCGCTGGCCGGCGGGGATGGTGAGGTCGAGACCGTCGAGGACCGCCTCGCCGCCGGGGTAGGCGAAGCGGACGCCTTCGAAGCGGATCTCGCTCGCCGGCATCCCGTCGGCCGGCGCCGTGCCGGGTGTGGCGAAGCGCTCCTCGGCGGTGACCTGCTCGAGCCGCAGCACCGCCGGCACCGCGGCCGCCCCGTAGGCGATCGAGATCTCGGCGTCGCTGGCCTGGATGCTGAGGACGCCGTGCACGGCGCCCACGGCCACCACGAAGGCACCGAGATCGAGGCCACCGCTGAGGGCGGCGATGGCGACGGCGGTGAGCCCCCCGAGCTGTGCGATCCCCACGGTGCCCGAGACGCCGAGGATCCGGCTCCCGTTGCGCCGCCGGGCTGCCCAGGTCGGCGCCATGGTGGCGTCGAAGGCCCGGCGGTTGCGGTCGGCGATCCAGCGCCCCCAGCCGAACACCCGGACCTCCTTGGCGGCAGGCGCCGTGGAGGCGAGGTCGCGGAACCAGGTGATGCGGCGGAAGTCGAGCCCGGCGGTGGTCACCCCGCGCAGGTTCTCGAAGAACAGCCGCATGAGGCCGACCTCGAGGACGAGCCGGGCGCCGACCAAGGGAAGGGCCACCCACCACAGCCCCAGCGCGACCAGGACCCCTGCCTCGAGGAGGGAGGTGAGCCGGACGCTCACTGCCGGGGTGAGGCCGGAGGCCGCGGCACCGGGTGACATGCCCGCGGGGGAGAGATCGCGGGCCAGGGCGAGGGCGCTCTGGACCTCGGTGTCGTGGAGGTGGTCGAGGCCGGCCGGGCGGAGGCATGCCCGGAGCACCCGTGTCCGGAGGGTCCCGTCGACGCGGCGGGCGACCATGCCACCGAGCACGCCCAGCAGCTGGCCGGCGACGTAGGCGAAGAGGAGGACGAGACCCAGGGCGCCGAGCAGGATGGTGAAGTGCCGCCCGGCCGGCGAGGCTGCGCCGCCCTCGACCGCCGCCGGCAGCGCTCCGACGACCTGACCGCCCACGACGGTGGCGAGGGCGGCGAGGGCAGCCGACGCGATGCCGGTCACGACGAGCGACGCCGTGATCGGCCGGCTGATGGCGGGCAGGAGCCGCGCCAGGGTGACGATGCCCGCGCCCAGCTGCGGGGAGGTGGCCATCGCCCGAGGGTACCTGGAGCCTTCGCCCGTCTTCGGCGGGTTTGCGGCATGCACCGGCCTTCGGTCCGCTCGGTGAGGTCGCGGGGGTCCCTTACCACACTGACGGCGCTGTCACCAGCGGCACCGAACTTGCGCCGGGCGCACGGAGACGATGGACTTGTGCGCAGAACCTGGCTCGAAACGGGGGCGATGACACACCCATGGCGATCGACGTCGACACCAAGGACTGCACGGCGCTCAGTGACGCTGAGCTGAGCGAGCTCGGCGACATCTGCGCCGACGGGCCCGCCAAGTACGACATCGGGCTGCTCTCCAAGCAGCGCGACGAATGGGTGCTCGTCACCCAGGCGCACAACAAGGCGGCCCTCCAGGGCTTCTCGTTCTGCACCCTCGAACGAATCGGGGGCACGCCGTCGGTCCTGATCGGGCTGGCCACCGTGAAGCGGACGCAGAAGCGCTCCGAGGTGCTCAAGGCGATGATGGCCGACCAGCTGCGTCGGGCCGTCCTGGCCTTCCCCGACGAGGACGTGCTCGTCGGCACCCGGTTCGTCGACCCGTCCGGGTTCGAGGCGTTCACCTCGTTCCTCGAGCTCGAGGACATCGTGCCCCGGCCGGGCCACAAGGCCACGGGCGAGGAGCGAGCCTGGGGCCGTCGCCTGGCCAAGCGCTTCGGCGTCGACAACGACTACGACGACCGCGCCTTCGTGGCGGTGGGCGATGGGAACCCCCCGTGCGTGCTCGACCACGAGTCGCTCACCTCCGATGCCATCGCCCCCGAGGTCCGGGCCCTCTTCTCCGAGCTCGACCCGGAGCAGGGCGACGCCCTCATCGCCTTCGGCTGGGCCATGGCCGAGGATCTGGCCAAGCTCGCCTGAGTGGAGCGCCGCTCGGCGCTGGCGGCGGTGCTCGGCCTGGAGCCGGCTGGTGGGGGGACGAGTGGAGCACGCTGAGGTGGTCCGGCGACGCCGGATGGTGCGTGCGTTCGACGGCCGGCCGGTGCCGGCGCCGGCGCTGGAGCGAGTGCTCGCTGCTGCCCGCCGCGCACCCTCGGCGGGAAACACCCAGGGGCTCGACCTGGTGGTGCTCGAAGGTCACGGGCCGGTCGCCCGCTACTGGGAGACGACCATGCCCGATCCCGGCAGGCGGGCGGCGTTCACGTGGCAGGGCCTCGTGCACGCGCCCGTGCTGGTCGTCCCGTACGTCCGGCCGTCGGCGTGGGCCGAGCGCTACGCCGAGGACGACAAGGCGCCCTCGGGCCTCGGCCACGAGTCGGCATGGAGCGTGCCCTATTGGTGGGTCGACGGCGGGATGGCGGTGCAGCTGCTGCTCCTCGCCGCCGTCGATGAGGGCCTCGGGGCTTGCCTGTTCGGCCAGTTCGACCACGAACCGGCCGTGCGTGCCCTGCTCGGTGTGCCTGACGACCGTCGCGCCCTCGGGACCATCGCCCTCGGCCACCCCGCACCCGACGAGGTGGGGCGCTCGGCGGGGCGGCCCCGCCGCCCGCTCGACGAGGTGGTCCACCGCGGCGGCTGGTGAGCAAGCGCGGGCGGGACCGCCCGTCCGGCGGTCGCGTGGTCCTCGCGGGGCTTCGGTCACCGCCATCGGGGACCTTCGGCCCTGTGGCCCCGGTCGCCCCGCACCCCAGGATGGGCCCATGGCTCTTCGCGACACGCACTCCGGCCTCGAGGTCATCGAGCGGGACGAGTGCCTGCGGCTGCTGGCGTCTCGCCAGGTCGGCAGGCTCGGCGTGGTTGACGGTCGCCGGCCGTTGATCTTCCCCGTCAACTACGTCGTGGCCGGTGAGGAGATCGTCTTCCGGACCGATCCGGGCACGAAGCTGACGGCGGCGCTGCGCGCCAACGTGGCGCTCCAGATCGACGAGGTGAACGAGGAGGAGCGGACCGGTTGGAGCGTCCTCGTGTCGGGCCGCGCGGAGGAGATCGACTCCTTCCGGAACGAGGCGGTGCGGGCGCTGCTCGACCTGCCCGTGCGTCCCTGGTCTGCCGGGTCGAAGGCGCACTGGGTCCGCATCGTGACGGAGTCGGTCACGGGTCGGCGGCTCTGAGCGGCGGCGCGATCTGCCAGGATCGGCGGCATGGAGCTTCGACTGGACGGCAAGGTTGCGTTGGTGACGGGCGGGTCGCGGGGGATCGGCAGGGCCATCGCCACGGCCTACGCCGCCGCCGGCGCCCGGGTGATGATCTCGTCGCGCAAGCAAGAGGTCCTCGAGGAGGCGGCGGCCGCCATGGACGGCGAGGTCGAGGTCTTCGCGGCGAACGCCGGCGAGCCCGACCAGGCCGAGGCCTGCGTGGCGGCCTGCGTCGAGCGACTGGGTGGCCTCGACATCCTCGTCAACAACGCCGCCACCAACCCCTACCAGGGTCCGCTGATGGGCATCGACGTGGCCAGGGCGGACAAGACGGTGAAGGTCAACCAGCTCGGGCTCCTGGTCTGGACCCAGCTGGCGCACCGGGCGTGGCTGGCCGACAACGGAGGGGTGGTCATCAACATCGCCTCCACCGGCGGGCTGAGCGTGACCCCCGGGATCGCCTACTACAGCGTCACCAAGGCCGCGGTCATCCACCTGACCCGACAGATGGCGTCGGAGCTGTCCCCCCGCACCCGGGTCAACGCCATCGCCCCGGGCCTGGTCAAGACCGACATGGCCCGGGCCCTGTGGGAGCCTCACGAGGAGGCGATCGCCTCCCGGACACCCCTGGGCCGGCTGGGTGAGCCGGAGGACATCGCCAACGCCGCCATGTTCCTCGCCAGCGACGCCTCGTCGTGGATGACGGGCCAGACGCTGGTGGTCGACGGGGGATCGCTCATCCGCGCCGACGGCGCCTGACGCCGGGGGTGCGCCTGACGCCGGGGGTGCGCCCGAGGGTGTGGGTGTGCCCGAGGGGTGTGAAAGGTGCGCTGCTGGGTAACAGACCCCGGTGGCGGAGCAGCAGGTGGACGGCGGCGCGCCCTGGGCTGAGCACTACGTCGTCGTCGTCGGCGACGGTGATGCCGACGTCGTCGACGTGACCGACGAGGAGGTCATCGAGGCCTGGCGGGGACGGGCCATCGCCGTCGGCCGGCCCTTCGTCGCCGCCCGGGTCCGGGGGCCGGTGGCCGACGTCGAGTACGACCTCGCTCACCTCGACCGACGGCTTGCGCCCTGGGCCCTCGAGCTTCTCGACCACCACGACGGCTTCCACGGCAGCGCGTACGGGGTGCTGCGGCGCGTGGCGCGGCGCGACGCCGTGGGCGTGGCCCTCCACCTGGTGTCGCTGGTCGCCGGTGCTGACTCGACGGTGAGCACCGCCACGGCCGACCGGATGCGGCGATTGGCGCGGACCCCTCAGGCCGGTTGAGCCCGGCCGCCGACCTGGCGGCGGCGGACCTTGCCGAGGGCGGTCCGGGGGAGGTCGGCCTCGAGGACGAGCTCGCGGGGCGCCGACCAGGCCGGCAGTCGCGCCTTGACGGCCTGGCGGAGGGCATCGAGGGTCGGAGGGTCGGCCGGATCGGTGGGGACGACGTGGGCGACCACCCGCTGGCCCCACTCGGGGTCATCCCGGCCCACCACGGCCACGTCGGCCACCCCGCGGTGGGCGCGGAGCACGGCCTCGACCGGGTCGGGCCACACCTTCTCGCCACCGGTCACGATCACGTCGCCGAGGCGGCCGTCCACGTGAAGCCGGCCGTCGGATCCGAGCGCGCCGCTGTCGCCGGTGGCCAGCCAGCCGTCGGCGTCCCTCGGGTCGGTGCCGTCGCGGTAGGCGCGCAGGAGCATGGGTCCCCGAACGTGCACCTCGCCCCCGACCACCCGCACCTCGACGCCGTCGAGGGGTACGCCGTCGTAGACCACGCCGCTGCCGGTCTCGGTCATGCCGTAGGTGGTGACCACGTTGGACGTCGTTGCGGCGGGTGGGGCGCCACCGCCGAGGAGCACGGCGCGGTAGGCGCTCGTGTCGACCCTCGCCAGCGCGGTGGCGACGAGGGAGACGAGGGTGGCGCCACGCGCCGCGGCCCCGGCCAGCACCACCGGGTCGGGTCTCGGCGCCACCTCGAGCGGGGTACCGGTCACCAGGGCGCGGGTCACCACCGACAGCCCCCCGACGTGGGCGAGGGGCAGGCAGGCCAGCCAACGGTCCCGGTCGGGATCGACGCCGAGGCGGGCGCTGGTGGCGACCGCCGACGTGACCACGGCGTCGTGGGTCAGGACCGCGCCCCGAGGGGCGCCCGTGGTGCCGCTGGTGGCTACCACGAGGGCGTCACCGTCGGCCACCGCTTCGGCGCCGTCGAGGCGCACCTCGTCACCGTCGGGCCCGATGACCGCCGCCGGTCGCATGGCACGCAGCATGATCTCGGCTGCCGGCGGAGGCAGGCGGGGGTCGAGCGGCAGGACGGCGTCCCCGGCGTCCCAGACCCGTCGCAGCCGCTCGACGAAGGACGGCGTGCCCTCGGCGACGACGGCGACGAGACGGCCCACGCCCCGATGGTACGGCGCGGCGACGAGTCGCCCTCGTCGAGGGGTGGGCGGTACGTTCGGCCCATGACCGC
Source organism: Acidimicrobiales bacterium (assembly GCA_035512495.1). Taxonomy (NCBI): domain Bacteria; kingdom Bacillati; phylum Actinomycetota; class Acidimicrobiia; order Acidimicrobiales; species Acidimicrobiales bacterium. The sequence goes on along the minus strand of DATKDW010000062.1, from coordinate 69,146 downwards.
CGACGCCGTTGTCTGGGAGCCCGCGGGGGACTGGACCGACATCCGCTACGAGACGGCCGAGGTCCTCGACGGCCACCGCGTCGCCAAGGTCACCATCGCCCGGCCCGAGGTGCGCAACGCCTTCCGGCCGGAGACGGTGATCGAGCTCTCTCAGGCGTTCGAGCTGGCCCGGGAGGACACCGCGGTCGGCGCCGTGGTGCTCACCGGGGAGGGCCCCGAGGCCTTCTGCTCGGGCGGGGACCAACGGGTGCGCGGCGACTCCGGCTACGTGGCTTCCGGTGCCGGTGTCGGGCGGTTCCACGTCACCGACCTGCACGTCCAGATCCGCCGCCTCCCCAAGCCCGTGGTTGCGATGGTGGCCGGCTACGCCATCGGCGGGGGGCACATCCTCCACCTGATCTGCGACCTCACCATCGCTGCCGACAACGCCCGATTCGGCCAGACCGGCCCGCGGGTGGGCTCGTTCGACGGCGGGTTCGGCGCCGGCCTCCTGGCCCGGCTCGTCGGCCCCAAGAAGGCCAAGGAGATCTGGTTCCTGTGCCGTCAGTACGACGCCGCCCAGGCGCTGGAGATGGGGCTGGTCAACACCGTCGTGCCCCTGGGGCGCCTCGAGGCGGAGACGGTCGGGTGGTGTCGAGAGATGCTGGCGCTCTCGCCGTTCGCCCTGCGCCTGCTGAAGGCCAGCTTCAACGCCGACGAGGACGGCCTCAGCGGCATCCAGCAGCTGGCCCACGACACGAACCTGCTCTTCTACATGAGCGAAGAGGCCCAGGAGGGCCGCGACGCCTACCGCGAGAAGCGGCGTCCCGACTTCGGCCGATTCCCCCACCGGCCCTAGCGCGGCACCGGTGAACCGCTGGGTGCTGGGCGCCCGACCCCGCACCCTCCCGGCCGCCGTGGTGCCCGTGGCCGTCGGCACCGCCGCGGCCGTCGGCAACGGCGCGGGGATCATCGCCTGGCGGGCGCTGGCCGCGGTCGTCGCCGCACTCGCCATCCAGGTCGGGACGAACTACGTCAACGATTACGCCGACGGGCAGCGAGGGGCCGACGCCGACAGGGTCGGCCCGGTGCGCCTCGTGGCCTCGGGCCTGGCCACGGTGGGCGAGGTGAAGCGGGCGGCGCTCGCTGCCGCCCTGGTGGCGGCGGTGGCCGGCTTGGCCCTGACCGCGGCGGTCGGTCCGGAGCTGCTGCTCGTGGGGGCGGCGAGCTTCGCCGCCGGCTTCCTCTACACCGGTGGGAGCCGTCCCTACGGCTACGCCGGCTTCGGCGAGGTCTTCGTGTTCCTGTTCTTCGGCGTGGTCGCCACCGTCGGGTCCGCCTACGTCCAGCTCGAGCGGCTCAGCTGGCTGCCCTTGGCTGCGTCAGTGCCGGTGGGCCTCGTGGCCACCGCCCTGCTCGTGGTCAACAACCTGCGCGACATCCCCGGCGACGCGGTGGTGGGGAAGCGGACCCTCGCGGTGCGCATCGGCGACGGCCCGACCCGGGTCCTCTACGTGGGACTGGTGGCGGCCACGCTGGGCGCGGTCCCGATCCTGGCGCTGTCACGACCCTGGGCGCTGCTGGCCCTGCTGGCGGTGCCCCTCGCCGTGCCGCCGATCCGACGCCTCCTCGGCGGCGCCACCGGACCGATGCTGGTGCCGGTGCTCGCCGACACCGGGCGGCTCCAGCTCGTCTTCGGGCTCCTCCTTGCCGCCGGCCTCGCCCTCTCCGGATGAGGGGGTCAGCGGTGGTGGCGGCCCAGCCAGGGCCGGACGATGCCGAGGAAGTCGTCGGGGCGCTCGAGGTGGGCGGCGTGGCCGGCGCCGGGAACGATCGCCAGCGAGGCGTTCGCACCGATGCAGTCGACCAGGCGCTCTCCGAGGGCACGGAACTTGGGGTCCCGCTCGCCGGCGATCACCAGCACCGGCATGGTGAGCCCGTCGAGGCGGTCCCAGAGGGGCTCCTGGCTGCCGGTGCCGGCCAGCCGCAGGCTCGAGGCCAGGCCGTCGACGGTGTTCCCGAGGCGGGCGTCCAGCCCCCCGGCCTCGGGGTCGAGCCCGGCGAAGAGGGGGAGCGAGAGCCAATGGTCGAGGAAGGCCTCGAGCCCCTCGTCCTCGAGACGGCGCGCCAGCTGCTCGTCCTGGGCCACGCGGGCCGCCCGCTCGCCAGGGTCGTCGAGGCCACCCGTGGCCCCCACGAGCACCAGGGCCACCACCTGCTCAGGGGCGGCGAGCGCGGCGTGGAGGGCGAGGCGCCCGCCCATCGAGTAGCCGAGGTAGGCGGCGCGGCCGACGGTGGCGACCACCAGCTCGGCACCGGCGGCCAGGTCGGCCCGCACCGCCGACGAGCCGCCGTGGCCGGGGGCGTCGACCCGCACGACCTCGTGGTCGGTCGCCAGGTCGGCGGCGACCGGGCCCCAGCAGCGACGGTCCTGGGTGAATCCGTGGAGGAGCGCCAGGCGGGGTCCCGTCCCCTCGACCGACGACGCCAGCATGGGAGGATCCTCCCATGACCGCCTCGCCCCAGGCGACCTTCGTGGCCACCCTGGTCGACGAGTGGGCGCGGGCCGGGGTCGCCCACGCCGTGGTGGCGCCGGGCTCGCGCTCCACGCCGCTGGTCCTGGCCCTCGCCGCCGACGGCCGCATCCGCCTCCACGTCCACCACGACGAGCGCTCGGCAGCCTTCCTCGCGCTCGGGATCGGCCTCGCCACCGGCGTCCCCGCCGTCGTCCTCACCACCAGCGGCACGGCCGCGGTGGAGCTCCACCCCGCCGTGGTCGAGGCCGACCTGGCACGGGTGCCGCTGCTGGTGTGCACCGCCGACCGACCACCCGAGCTCCACCACGTGGGGGCGCCCCAGACCGTCGACCAGACCCACCTCTACGGGCGGTCGGTCCGGTGGTTCGCCGAGCCGGGGGTGGCGGAGCCCACGGCCTCGGCGACGTGGCGTTCGCTGGCCGCCCGAGCCGTGGCCGAGGCCCTGGGCCCGCCCGCTGGACCGGTGCACCTCAACCTGGCCTTCCGCGATCCCCTCGCGGCGTTGCCGGGCCCCCTCCCCCCGACCCGGGCGGACGGCGGGCCCTGGCACCGGACGGTGCCCCGGCCGGCCACGCCCGCGCCCGACGCCGTCGACGAGGTGCGGAGCCTGCTGGCCGGAGCCCGCCGGGGGGTGATCGTCGCCGGCGGGGGGTCGGGTGACGCCGAGGCGGTGCACGGCCTCGCCTCCGCCCTCGGCTGGCCCGTCCTTGCTGACCCGCGGGCCCCCGCCCGCTGCCCGGCCCCTGCCACCGTCGCGTCATTCGACGCTCTCCTGCGTCACGAGGCGACCGCCGAGCGGCTGCGGCCCGACGCCGTGCTCCGCCTCGGTCAGGCGCCGGCGTCGAAGGTGCTCGGACAGTGGCTGGCGGCGAGCGGGGCGGTGCAGGTGGCGGTGGAGGCCGACGGGACCTGGCTCGACCCCGACCGGACGGCGGCGGCCATGGTGGCCGGTGACCCGTCGGGGTGGTGCCGGGCACTCAGCGACGCCCTCGGCGGGGCGCCCACCGACGAGGGGTGGGCGCCGGCCTGGGCCGCGGCCGAGGGCACGGCGTCGTCGGCCATGGCGTCGGCGATCGCCGCGGTGTCCACGCCCACCGAGCCTGCCGTGGCCCGGACGCTGGCCGCCGCTCTGCCCGACGGGGCCACCCTCGTGGTCTCGTCGTCGATGCCGGTGCGCGACCTCGAGTGGTACGCCGCGCCCCGGGCCGGGCTGCGGGTGCTGGCAAACCGTGGCGCCAACGGGATCGACGGGGTGCTCTCCACCGCGGTCGGCGCCGCGGTGGCGACGGGGGAGCGGACCGCCGTGCTCATCGGCGACATCGCCCTGCTGCACGACACCAACGGGCTGCTCGGTCTGGCCGGGCGTGGCGCCGACCTCACCGTGGTGGTGGTCGACAACCGGGGTGGCGGGATCTTCTCGTTCCTGCCGCAGTCCACGACCGTGCCCCCCGAGGTCTTCGAACGGCTCTTCGGGACGCCCCACGACGTCGACCTGGTGGCCCTGGCGGAGGTGCACGGCCTCCCCGGCACCGAGGTGAGCGACCTCGACGAGCTCGCCTCGGCGGTGGCATCACCGGTGGAGGGTGCCCGGATCGTGGTGGTTCGCACCGATCGGTCGTCCAACGTGGCGGTCCACGACCGGGTGCACGCTGCCGTGGCAGCGGCGCTCGACGAACGTGGTGGCGGCGACCCGGCTCAGCCCGATGGGATCAGCGGGGCGCAGGACGGGCCGGGCCCCGCCTGATCGAGGAGGGGGTCGGGGTCGTCCTCGATGTCCCAGGGTTCGCCCCAGCGGACGAGGTCGACGAAGGGCGTGACGACCCGGCTGAGGAGCTGGTTGGGGGGCATGGGGTCCTCCGGGGGTGGCGCTCGACGGGGGGGCGGTGTCGCCCTGCCAGCGTCCATGGTGGTCGATGTCGGGTGGGAGGGCGCGCATCCCGCCTTCCGAGAGGCGAGTTGCTTGCACCTACAACGACGGGTGCTCACCACCCTTACCCTCCCCTTCGGGTTGGTGAACACCCCTTGGCTACGGCTGCACGAGGGAGCCCAGCACCGCCTGGAGCTTCGCTCTCGTCTCGGCCAGCTCGGTTGCCGGGTCGGAGCCGGCCACGATCCCGTTCCCGGCGTAGACGGTGGCCCGCGCACCGTCGACCTCGGCGCAGCGGATGGCGACGGCGAGGCGGCCGTCGCCCCGGGCGTCGGTCCAGCCGACAGCGCCCGTGTAGCGCCCTCTGGGCTCGCCCTCGAGTCGTGCGATCTCGCGGCGCGCGTCGTCGCGCGGCCAGCCGCAGACCGCTGGCGTGGGGTGCAGGGCGGCGGCGAGGGTCAAGGCGGTGGCCGGAGGTGACGAGAGGCGGCCCTCGACGAGGCTGGCGAGGTGGGCGACGTTGGCAAGGGAGACAACCCGCGGTTCGGGCTCCGAGTCGACGTAGGAGCAGAACGGCAGCACCGTGTCGAGCACCACGTCGATCGTGACCTGGTGCTCGGCCCGGTCCTTCGACGACGCAAGCAACTCGGCGGCCAGGCGGCCGTCGGCTTCGGGGTCGCCGGTCCGGGGGACGGTGCCGGCCATCGGGTGCGAGCGGACGATGTCGCCGGTGCGCGAGACCAGCAGCTCGGGGCTGGCGCCCACGAAGCCGTCGATGGCGAAGACCATGGCCGACGGGTACGAGGTGCGCATCCGTCGCAGCAGGCCGAGGACGTCGAGGGGGGCATCGGCCTCCACCACGACCTGGCGGGCAAGGACGACCTTGCCGAGCTCCCCCCGCCGGAGGGTGGCCACAGCCTCGGCCACCGCCTCGCACCAGGCCGCCGGGGTCCTCGAGGCACGCACCTCGAACGACCCTGGCCCCATCCCGGCGGGAACGGTGGGGTCGGTGGCAGTGAGGTCGGCGACGAGCGTCGGGTGGTTGGTGGCCCCGCCATCGGCGTCCTCCACGGTGGTGACCCAGCGGGTGCCGTCGGCGTCACGACCCACCAGGAGCGACGGCACCACGGCCACGCCGCCGGCGTCGTCGTCGCCGAAGGGCAGGGCCACGAAGGCCACAGGGCCGGTTCCGGGCCGCCCGATCTCGTCATCGACCTCGACGGCGGCCAGGGCGGTGTCGACGACGCCGGCGCTGCGGCGGAGCCGATCGTGGCCGACGGGCAGCTCGATCCGCAGCGCCGTACCCCGCCCGGCGATCCCGGTGCCCGCCTGCTCGAAGAGGAGCCCGGCCGGCCCCGCCACATCGAGCAGGTCGACGTCGGCGTCGAGGCGGCGGGTGCGCGCCACCAGCCGAGCGCCCGGGGCCGCGGGATCAGACCTGGTCACGGGTGGCGACGAGGAGCTGGCTGATGCCGCCCGTGAGCAGGCGGCGGTCGGCGTCGGCAAAGCCGGCGTCGCGCACCATGGCGAGCAGCTCAGCCGGTTCGGGGAGGTAGGCAACGGACCGGGGGAGGTACCGGTATGCGTCGCGATCGGAGAGCAGGCTGCCGATGCGGGGCACCACAGCGCCGAAGTACACGGCGTGACCGGCACGAAGCAGGGGGTTGGCGGGTTCGGCCACCTCGAGGAGGGCGATCCGCCCACCGGGGCGAACCACCCGGCCGACCTCGGTGAGGAACGCCCGCAGGTCGACGAAGTTGCGCAGGGCGAAGCCACAGGTGACCCCATCGGCGATGCCGTCGGCGACGGGGAGGCGCAGGGCGTCGCCGTGCACGAGCGGGGCCGTGGTACGGGCGGCGGCGAGCATGCCGTAGGAGAGGTCCACGCCCACGGGGCGGTGACCGGCCCGCTGGAGGTCCCGGCACAGGTCGCCCGTTCCGGCAGCCAGGTCGAGCACCGTGGCGCCGGGGGGCAGCGCCAGGGCGGCGACGGCCCGCCGGCGCCACCGAGTGTCCAGCCGGAAGGTCATGATCCGGTTCACCAGGTCGTAGCGGGGCGCGATGGCGTCGAACATGGCCCGCACGGCGACGACCTTGTCCTCACCCTGGGGCAGCGCTGCCTGGCGTCGGTCCACGCCGGGAGGTTACGGCGGTGCCCCCGGTGACGACGAAGCGGTCGCCGGCCGCCGACGGGTTGGACATGGCGCACTGGGGTACGGGTGAGGCATGGCAGACCGACCGCAAGGTGATGAACCGGACGCTGCGGCTGCGGGGGAGCCCACGCGACCCCTCGGGGCCGAGGAGTCGCTCCCGCCTGAGGCGGAACCGACCGCGGCGGTGGGTGGCGAGCCCACGTCCCGCCTCGACCGCACGACGGTGGGATCCGGAGCTGCGGGAGCAGGGGCGACCGCCACCCGAGCCGGCCCCGCTGGCGTCCCGCCCGAGGAGGACCGCGACCGTCAGTTCGCTTGGGTGTTGTGGGGCTTGCTCGCACTCCTGATCGTCGGTTTGGTGGCCTGGCTCCTCCTCCGGGACGAGGGCAACGGTGACGAGGCCGATGTGGTCACCGACGACACCGTTCCCGCTGAGGTCGAGGAGCAGGAACCGGCGGATGAGCCACCGCTCGACGATGCTGAACCCGGCGACGGCCAGGCAGACAACGGCACCGCACCCGTCGACGACGCACCCGTCGACGACGCACCCGCCGACGACGCACCCGCCGACGACGCACCCGTCGACGACGGCCCCGGCGAGCTCCGGGCCGGCGACGAGGCCCTGTTCCCGGTCCCCGACGACCTCTCGGCCTTCGAGGGAGACGACGTCAGGGGTGAGGGGGTCCTCGTGCACTCGGTGGTCGAGGCCCTGGGCTTCTGGATCGGCGACGACGACGAGAACCGGATCTTCGTGCGCGTCGAACCGGGTCTCGACACCGGCGGCTTCGTGGTCGAGGAGGGGGACCGGGTGGACCTCGAGGGGACCGTCCGGGCCAACGACCCCGACGACGTCGACCCACCCGACGACGCGGGAGGCGATCGCTACCGCGAGCAGGGCCACCACATCGAGCTCCGCTCGCTGGAGCCCGCCTCCTGAGCCGGCGCCTCAGCCCTCGATGACGCTGCGTGCCCAGCGGTAGTCGGGCTTGCCTGACGGGGACCGCCGCACCTCGTCGACGAGGAGGAGCCGGCGGGGGACCTTGAAGGCAGCCATCGTGCGACGGCAGTGGTCGGCGAGGTCGGGCAGGCAGGGGGCGCGGCCGGGGCGGGGTTGCACGATGGCGGTGATCACCTCGCCCCACCGTGGGTCGGGAGCGCCGACCACGACGGCGTCGAACACCTCCGGGTGCGAGCGCAGCGCCGACTCGACCTCCTCGGGGTGGACCTTCTCGCCTCCGGAGTTGATCGAGGTCGAGCCCCGTCCGAACACCACGACGTTGCCGTTGGCGGCGATGGTGGCGCGGTCGCCCGGGACCGCCCAGCGCACGCCGTCGACCTCCGGGAAGGTGAGCGTGCTGGACTCGGGATCTCCCAGGTAGCCGACCGGGATGTGGCCACGCCGGGCCAGCCACCCCGTCCGCCCGTCACCGGGGCTGAGCGGGCGGAGGTCGTCGTCGAGCACCGTGGTCCCCTCGCCGGGCACGAAGCTGCCGGCTCCGTCGACGTCGGCACCGGGGGCCGACACCATCCGGCCCTGCCCGCCGGTCTCGGAAGCGCCGAAGCCGTCGACCAGGACGACGGTGGGCAGGAGGCGCAGGAGGTCGGACTTGACGGAGGGCGACAGCGTGCTGCCTCCCGACATGATCACCGTCACGGTCCCGGCCCGTGCCGTGCACGCGGTGTCGCCCTCGAGCGCATCGACGAGGGGTCGGGCGAACGCGTCCCCGACGATCACGAGCCACGAGGCCGCCTCGCTGGCCGCCACCTCCCAGAGCCGGCCGGCGTCGAGCCCCCGGGCGCGCATCACGATCACCGTGCCGCCGCGGAACAGCGTCGACAGGGCCATCCAGTGGCCGGTGCCGTGGATGAGGGGGCTGGCGACGAGGCAGCGGGCCCGGCCGGCGGGGGCGTGGGCCCGAACCTCCTCGATCGTGCTCAACCCGGGGCGAAGGGGGCTGGCGCCGCTCAGCGCGGCGTGGAAGATGTCCTCGTGCCGCCAGACGACGCCCTTGGGCCGGCCGGTGGTCCCCCCGGTGTAGAGGACGTAGCGGTCGTCGCCCGAGCGTTCGGCGACCGGCCGTGACGTGGGGGCGACGGCAAGTGCGGCCTCGTAGTCGTCACCCCGGACGAGGGTGGAGCGCAACAGAGGCAGCTCGTCTCGAACCTCGTCGATCGCCGGGGTGAGGTCGGGCTCGTGGATGACCAGCGCCGTCCCGCTGACCTCGAAGAGGTGTCGGAGCTCCTCGGCCACATAGCGGTAGTTCACGTTGACGGGGAGGGCCCGGAGCTTGAAGCACGCCAGCATCGCCTCCAGGTACTCGTTGCCGTTGGCCAGCTGGAGCCCGACCCGGTCTCCGGGTCCGATGCCCCGACCGGCGAGCACGTGGGCCAGCCGGTTGGCCCGCCGGTCCAGCTGGGCGTAGGTCGAGCGGGTCGTGGTGCCGTCGGCCTCTGCGCACACCACCGCCTCACGGGTCGGGACGTTGTCCGCGACCGCCTCGAAGAGGTCGGCGAGGTTCCAGGACATGCGCAAGGAACCTAGACGCGCCCCATGTGTCCGCTGTCACGCTCGGGGGTCCGCCGTCTCCCCGAGGGTACGGTCCCGGTGTGGCGGTCGACTCAGGTGAACCAGATGCGCTGGTAGTCGCGGCTCATGGGGTGGAGCAGCAGCGCCACCAGGGCCACCTCGAACATGAGGCCGATCGGGTCTCGGGCGAGCAGCCCGGCCGGGCCGGCGATGGCCAGCCGAAGGGCCGCGGGCGCCAGCGCCATGGCGATCCCGAGCGTGTAGCCCCACCGCTTCTCGTTGGCGATGCCGAAGCCGGCGGCGGCCATGCCACCGATCAGCAGGAGCCCGATGGGGTTGAGGAACGTCCCGAAGAGCACACCGAACGCCGCCCTGATGTAGAGCAGGAAGACGGCGATCTGCATCGTCTGGGGCTGGGAGGGGTTCGTCCAGCGTCGGGTCTCCATGCCTGACAGTGTGGCAGCCCTCATCCTGGCTGCCGGAGGCGGGACCCGCCTGCGCCCGCTCACGCTCCTCCGACCGAAGGTGCTGTGCCCGGTGGCCGGCGTACCGCTCGTCGACCACGCCCTCGAGCGGGTCGCCTGCCTGGTGGGAGCCGGGCCCTCGATCATCGCCGTCAACGTGCACCACCATGCGGAGGTGCTCGCCGCCCACGTCGAGGGTCGGGCCCATGTCTCGAGGGAGACGGGGGACGAGGCACTGGGCACCGCCGGCGCGGTGGGCGCGCTGCGTCCCTGGCTCGACGGTCGATCCCTCCTCGTGGTCAACGGCGACACCTGGTCAACAGCGTCGCTCGGACCGCTCCTCGACGACTGGGACGGGGAGCGGGTCCGCGTCGCGGTGCTGGGGCCGCCCGGGACGCCGCTGGTCCCTGGTGCCCCGATCGTGGGGTCGATCGTCCCGGCGGCCGACGCCGCTCGGATCCCCGCCGAGCCACTCGGTCTGAGCAACGGCTTGTGGTGGCCCGCCCTCGACGCCGGGCGGCTCGACGTCGTCAACGTCGGCGGGGAAGCCATCCCCTGCGACCGGCCGGCTGGCTACCTCTCGGCCAACCTGGCGGCATCGGGGGGCGCGTCGGTGGTGGGTGAGGGGGCGACCGTGGAGGGGACCCTCGTCCGATCGGTGGTGTGGCCGGGTGCCAGGGTGCGCCGGCGAGAGGTCCTGGTCGACGCCATCCGCGCCTCGGATCGCATGACCGTGCTGGTCCGCTGAGCCAGGACGCCTCCGCCTCAGGTGCGAGGCCGGGGGGCGGCCACGGCAACCTCGTGGTTGGCACGTAGCTGGCCGCAGGCGGCGTCGATGCTGGTGCCGCGGTTCTGGCGCACGGTGGCGTTGACGCCGAGCGAGCGCAGCCGGTCGCAGAAGTCCCGCACCCCCTCGGCCGGCGTCCCCGGCGTGGCGTACCCGGGAGTGGGGTTCAGGGGGATGAGGTTGACGTGGGCGCGCAGCGGGCGGGCCAGCTCGGCCAGCTCGACGACGTCGGATCGCCGGTCGTTGACGCCGTCGATGAGCGCCCACTCGAACGACAGGCGTCGTCCGGTGGCGGCCACGTGGTCGGCGCAGGCCTCGGTGAGCACGGCGAGCGGGTACCGGCGGTTCAGGGGCACCAGCTCGTCGCGCAGCTCGTCGTTGGCGGCGTGGAGCGAGACCGCCAGGTTGACGGGCAGGTCCTCGGCGGCGAGGCGACGGATGCCCGGCACGACCCCGACGGTGGAGATCGTGAGGTGGCGGGCAGAGAGGCCGAGGTCCACGTGGATGCGGCGGGTGGCGGTGAGCACGCGGTCGTAGTTCGCCATGGGCTCACCCATGCCCATGAACACGACGTTGGACAGGCGCCGCCCCGTGGCTCGGGCCCGCTGGGCGGCCCGGACCACCTGCTCGACGATCTCGCCCACGCTGAGGTGCCGCTCGAAGCCGGCCTGGCCGGTGGCGCAGAAGCTGCACGCCATGGCGCACCCGGCCTGGGAGGAGATGCACACCGTGGAGCGGTCGCGGTAGTGCATCAGCACCGTCTCGACGAGAGCCTCGTCAGCCAGGCGCCAGAGCCACTTCACGGTGGTCCCGGCGTCGCTCTCAGACTCCTCGGCGAGGTCGAGCGCCGGCGGCAGCGCCGCGTCCAGGCGGGCGCGCAGCGCCGAGGGGAGGTCGGTCATGTCGGCCGGGGCGACGAGGCGCCGGTGCAGCCCGTCCCACACCTGGCGGACGCGGTACGCGGGCTCGCCGGCGAGCACGCTGGCGAGGTCGTCGCGGTCGGCGTCGTAGCGTGTGGGCACCCGTCGAGGGTAGTGGCGCGGGGCCCTCACACCCCTCGTGCTTGGCGATTACCGTGGCCGGCATGGAGAGCAGCACCGGCGAGGAGGGGTCACACGGCCACGTCCACGTTCATGGCCACGAGCACCACCGCGACGTCGGTGGCGGTCCGGCTCGGGCGGCGGTGTTCGGTGTCAGCGACGGCCTCGTGTCCAACGTGGGCCTCATCCTCGGCGTGGCGGGAGCGTCCCCGGGCCCGGGCGTCGTGCGTGTCGCCGGGCTCGCCGGCCTGATCGCGGGGGCCATCTCGATGGCGGCGGGCGAGTACAACTCGATGCGCGTCCAGGCCGAGCTGCTCGAGCGCGAGCTCGAGATCGAGCGGCGGGAGCTGAAGCGCAACCCCGCCGGGGAGATGAACGAGCTCGCGCACCTCTACCAGTCGCGTGGCGTGCCGGCAGATCAGGCGCGCGAGCTGGCCCAGGTGATGATGCGCGACCCCGAGCTGGCCCTCGAGGTGCACGCCCGGGAGGAGCTCGGCATCGACCCGAACGAGCTGGGCTCGCCCCTCGGCGCCGCCGCCTCGTCGTTCTCCGCGTTCACCGTCGGCGCCGTGGTGCCGCTCGTCCCGTGGTTCATCAGCGCGGGCAACGGCGCGATCATCGCATCGCTCGTCCTCGCCGTCATCGCTGCCGTGGTGGTCGGGACGCTCACCGCCCGGTTCACCGGTCGTTCACTGGTGCGCACCGTGTCGCGCCAGGTGGCCTTCACGCTCGTCCCGGCCGCGATCACCTTCGCCATCGGCTCCGCCATCGGCGCGTCCGTCTAAAGGGCGAGCGGGGCCCGTCACCGACGGAACCCTCCCACCCTCCGCAGGCTCCGGGCGGGTCCCTTCCGTCGGCGCCACCCGCTCGTGGGCCGTTTGATCGCCTCGGCTTCGCCGAGCCCCTTCAATGGGGGTCGATGTCGCCGACGTAGGCGCGATCGACGTGGTCGGTGGCGAAGCCGAGCTCGTCGTACAGCGAGACGGCCGCGGTGTTGCCGGCGTCGACGTAGAGCATCCCGGTGCGCAGCCCCTGCCGGGCGAGGTGGTCGAGGCCGGCGAGCACCAGCGCCCGACCGAGGCCGAGTCCGTGGAAGTCGGGGTCGACGGCGATGACGTAGATCTCACCCAGTGGCGGCTCCTCGTCGGCGTGGACCTTGGTCCAGCAGAAGCCGGCCAGCCGGCCCTCCCGCTCGTGGAGCAGGAAGCCCTCGGGGTCGAACCAGGGCTCGGCCTGGCGGGCAGCGAGGGTGTCACGGTCCCAACCGCCCTGCTCCGGGTGCCACTCGAAGGCCCGGTTGTTGACCGCCAGCCACGCGTCGGCGTCGTCAGTCCGGAAGGGTCGCAGGGCGAGCACGGGGACCTCGGCGTCCTCGATCGGCAGCGGGCGCCTCAGCTGGAGGAGGTCGCGGCCGCGGCCGAGGCCCACTTCGGCGGCGACGGCGTCGTGCACCTCGGTCGGCTGGTGGACCCACAGGTGCACGTGGCCTCCGCCCTCGTCGGCGATGGTACCGAGGGCGGCGCGCAGCAGCTCGGGGCCGATGGTCAGGCTGTCAATCCGGTGGTGGGGGTCGATCACGAGGTCCAGGGCCCAGCTGCGGACCCCCCGGCTGACCTGGGCATAGCCGACGGGGTGGTCGTGGCCCGGCTCCCAGGCCACCAGGCCAGCGAAGCTCTGGCGCCCGCCCTCGGCCATGTCGAGCCAGCGGTGGTCGTCGACGGCGCGGTGGCCGTCTGCCTCCTCGGCCACCGCCAGCAGCCGGCGGACGGCGGCGATGTCGTCGCCGTCGAGCTGACGCTTGATCTCGAGCCTGCGCACCATCGCAGGGTACGACTCCGGTGGGGCCGCGCCGACCGTCCCGTACGATCCGGACATGGCCCGACCCCGCAGCCCGACCGGCCGGGCCCGAGAGGTCGTTCGCCGGCTGGCCGTGGTGTACCCGGGCACGGCCGCCGAGCTGTGCGAGCTCGACCACCGGTGTGCGTTCGAGCTCCTCGTGGCGACCATCCTCTCGGCTCAGACCACCGACGCCCGGGTCAACACGGTGACCCCCGAGCTCTTCCGTCGCTGGCCCGACGCCGCCGCCCTCGCCGGTGCGGACCCGGACGAGCTCGAGGCCGTCCTCCATCCGACCGGCTTCTACCGCCAGAAGGCGAGGAGCGTGCGGGCGATGGCCGCCCTGCTGTGCGAGCGCCACGGTGGCGAGGTGCCCACGGCGATGCGCGAGCTCGTGGCGCTGCCGGGGGTCGGCCGCAAGACCGCCAACGTGATCCGCAGCGTCGGCCTGGGCCTGCCGGGCCTTCCGGTCGACACCCACGTGCTGCGCCTCGCCGAGCGCCTCGGCCTGACCGACGCGACCGATCCGGTGAAGGTCGAGGTCGAGCTGAACCCCATGGTGCCGGCGCGCGAGCGGGGTCTCCTCAGCGAGCGGCTCATCCTCCACGGCCGCCGCGTGTGTGGCGCCCGCCGCCCCCGCTGCGACGACTGCGTCCTCGCCGACATCTGTCCCAGTGCCTTCGCAGCCGGTGGCACATGACCGGCTTGGGGCCGTGTGCCGGCCCATAGGCTGTCGAGGTGACCACCCGGCCCGCATCGTGACCCCCGAGGCTGTCTGGCGGGTGGGCTGCCGCCTCGGCTTCCGGGTGAGCGAGCCGGCGACGGTGGCCCTCCAGATCGCCCCGGCCGCCACCGCTGGCGACGTACTCGATGCCACGCTCGACGTGACGATCGGTGGCGACCCCCTCGATGTCGAGCTGTTCGATGGTGACCACGGCGCGGTCGTCCAGATCCTGCACAGCCCGGTTGGAGAGCTGTCCGTCGCCTACGACGGCGTGATCCAGCGGGGGGAGGCCGTGCCCGGGCCCCCGGTCACCAGCCTCGACGCCGAGCAGCTGACGTACCTGCGCCAGAGCCGGTACTGCCCCTCCGACGAGCTGAGCGGCTTCGCCGCCTACGAGCTCGGCCACCTCGGACCCGGTCCCGAGCTGCTCGCCGCCGTCGGCGGGTGGGTGGCCAGCCGCCTCACCTACCTGGGCGGGGCGAGCGGACCGCTCGACACCGCCGTCGACTCGCTCTTCGCCGGGCGGGGCGTCTGCCGCGACTTCGCCCACCTGGCGATCACCATGCTGCGGGCCCTCGACGTCCCCGCCCGCCTCGTGGCCGTCTACGCCCCCGGGCTGAGCCCCATGGACTTCCACGCCGTGGTCGAGGCCTACGTCGACGGACGGTGGTGCATCCTCGACCCCACGCGCCTGGCGCCCCGCGCGTCGCTGGTGCGCATCACCACCGGCCGGGACGCGGCCGACACCGCCTTCGTCACCGTCATCGGCGGCACCGTCGAGCTGCTACGGGCGGAGGTGACGGCCGTGATCGACGGCGACCTGCCCATGGACGACCACACCGGCGTGGTCGTCCTCCCGCTCTAGGGGTCACGGGTCCTGTCGCCCTCGCGCAGGTCACCCGCGAAGGTCGTCGACCACCCGGTCGAGTCGGCGCCCCGCGGTGCGCAGGGTGCGCTCCACGTCGAAGAGGGCCAGGGCCAGGTCGTCGCGCTCGGTGCCGACCATCGCCTCGGCGATGCCGGTGAGCCGTTCGGTGAGCTCGGCCAGGCTCGTGGCCACGGAGGAGAGCTGGGGTCCGGCGGTCATGAGGCCTGTCTAGCGGTCGATACCGGTTCCGGCCGCGTCAGGGGTGCCCGTTAGGCTCGATCTCCCATGTTGAAGCGGCTCGACCTCCGTGGCACCACCGGTGACCTCGTCGACCTCCTCCCGCGGCCGCAGGCCGCCAAGGAGCCGCCGATCGCCGAGGTCCAGGCCCTCCTGGCCGATGTCGCCGCCCGGGGCGACGCCGCCCTTCGGGACGCCACCGAGCGCTTCGACGGGGTCGTCCTCGACGAGCTGCGGGTGCCGACCGCCGACCTCGACGCCGCCCTGGCATCGATCCCGGCCGAGCTGAGAGCTGCCCTGGAGGTCGCGCAGGCCAACATCACCGCCTACCACCGGGCCCAGGTGGCACCCGACGTCGACCACGACAACGACGGCATCACCGTGCGAGGCCTCCGCCGGCCGGTCGACCGGGCCGGCTGCTACGTGCCGAGCGCGGCCGCACCGCTGATCTCCACCGTGTTGATGACGGCACTGCCGGCCAAGGTGGCGGGCGTGCCCGAGGTCGTGCTCTGCACCTCGCCGTCGCCCGATGGGTCGGTCGACCCCGGCATCCTCGCCGCCGCCGCGCTGGCGGGGGTCGACGAGGTCTTCCGGGTGGGTGGTCCGGCGGCCATCGGTGCCCTGGCCTCCGGCACCGAGAGCATCCGGGCGGTCGACGTCATCGTCGGCCCCGGGAGCGCCCGTGTTGCCCAGGCGAAGCGCGAGGTCGCCTCCCGTGGGCTCGTCGGTGTCCCGTCGTCCTTCGCTGGACCGTCGGAGGTGGTCGTCGTCGCCGACGCCGGCGCGCCGGTGGAGTGGGCCGCGGTCGACATCGTGGTGCAGGCCGAGCACGGCCCCGACGGCCTGGCGTGGCTGGTCACCTGGGACGAATCGGTGGCCGACGCGGTCACCGACGCCGTCGCCCGCATCGTGGCCGCGTCACCCCGGCGGGCGCAGATCGAGTCGACCCTGGGCGAGGGTGGCTACGCCGTGCTCTGCGACGGCCCCGAGCACGCCATCGCCATCGCCAACGCCATCGCCCCAGAGCACCTCGAGCTGATGGTCGACGGTGCCGACGACCTGCTGCCGTTCGTGCGCCACGCCGGCGCCGTCTTCACCGGTCACCTGGCACCTGCTTCGGTCGGTGACTACCTGGCCGGCCCGAACCACGTCCTGCCGACCTTCGGCTCGGCCCGCTTCGCCGGCGCCCTGCGGGTCGACGACTTCACCAAGCACATCCACGTGGTGAGCCTCGACGGCGCCGCGCTCGACCGCGTCGCGCCCCACGTGGTGGCCATCGCCGAGGCCGAGGGCTTGGTGGCCCACGCCCTGTCGGTGCGGCTCCGCCAGGAACGACCCCGGTGAGCGCGGCGGCGCGGCCGCCCGTGCGGGACGACCTCGCCATCCTCGAGGGCTACCACTCCCCACAGGTCGACGTGGCGGTGCGGCTCAACACCAACGAATCGCCGCTGCCCCCGCCCCCGGCGTTCTCCGACGCCCTGGCCGCCGAGCTGTCGCGCCTGGAGTGGCACCGCTACCCGGACCGACAGGCCCTCGAGCTGCGCAACGCCATCGCCGGGGTCCACGGCGTCGACCCCCGCCAGGTCTTCGCCGCGAACGGCTCCAACGAGGTCATCCAGAGCGTGTGCCTGGCGTACGGGGGTCACGGGCGCACCGCGGCGTTGTTCGCGCCCACCTACCTCATGCACGGCCAGATCGCCAGGGTGGTGGGGACGACGGTCGTCGAAGGAGGGCGCGCCCCGGACCTCTCGCTCGACCTCGCAGAGGTCGACCGGGTCGTCGCCGCCCACGGGCCTGCCATCACGTTCATCACGTCGCCGAACAACCCCACGGGCATGGTCGAGGAGCCCGACGTGATCCGCGCCGTGGCCGACCGCGCGCCGGGGGTGGTGCTCGTCGACGAGGCCTACGGCCAGTTCGCCGGGTGGTCGTCCCTCGAGCTCGTCGACGACGACCGACCCCTCGTCGTCACCCGCACCTACTCGAAGACCTGGTCGATGGCGGCGGCCCGGCTGGGCTACCTCATCGGGCCCACCTGGCTGGTCGACGAGCTGGAGAAGGTGGCGCTCCCGTACCACCTCGACGCCGCCAAGCAGGCCGCCGGTCGCATCGCCCTGCGCTTCGAGCCCGAGATGCGCGAGCGGGTTCGGGCCCTCGTCGCCGAGCGCGAGCGCCTGGCCGCCGCCATGGCACGCCTGCCGGTCCACCAGTGGCCGTCGGGTGCCAACTTCATCCTCTTCCGTCCCGAGTCCCGTCCCGGGGCCGAGGTGTGGCAGGGGCTGCTCGACCGATCCGTCCTCGTCCGCGACTGCTCGTCGTGGCCCGGCCTCGACGGGTGCCTCCGGGTCACCGTCGGGACACCGGCCGAGGGGGACGCCTTCCTGTCCGCGCTCTCCGAGGTGATCACATGACCCGTTCCGCCCGCCGCAGCCGCACCACCAAGGAGACCTCCATCGAGCTCTCGGTCGAGGTCGACGGAGGTGGCACCGTCGAGGTGAGCACCGGGCTGCCGTTCTTCGACCACATGCTCTCCCAGCTCGGCCGCCACGGAGGCTTCGACCTGGTGGTCAAGGCCGAGGGCGATCTCGAGGTCGACGCCCACCACACCGTCGAAGACGTCGCCATCACCCTCGGGGAGGCCTTTGCCGAGGCGCTCGGCGACAAGGCAGGGGTCCGGCGCTTCGCCAGCGGGCTCTACCCCCTCGACGAGGCGCTGGTGGAGGTGGCGCTCGACCTGTCGGGCCGGCCGTTCATCGCCTACGACGTCGAGCTGGGGGAGGTGCTCCCGCTCGGGACG
The DNA here is from genome assembly GCA_035512495.1 of Acidimicrobiales bacterium. NCBI lineage: Bacteria > Bacillati > Actinomycetota > Acidimicrobiia > Acidimicrobiales > Acidimicrobiales bacterium. The sequence goes on along the minus strand of DATKDW010000062.1, from coordinate 51,331 downwards.
CCGCCGTTCGACCCGCAGATGGCGGAGCACTTCTGGCAGTCCTTCGCCCACAGCGCCGGCATCACCTTGCACGTGAACCTGCGCACCGGCCGCAACACCCACCACGTCCTCGAGGCGACCTTCAAAGGCGTGGCTCGGTGCCTGCGCGATGCGGTGCGGGTGGAGGGTGGGGGGATCCCGTCCACCAAGGGCACCCTGTGACCGACGCCGGGCGCCCGCTCGTCGCCGTCCTCGACTACGGCATCGGCAACCTCCGGTCGGCCCAGAAGGCGCTGGAGCGCGTCGGGGCCGATGCCCGTCTCACCGCCGACCACGGCCTCATCAGCGAGGCCGCCGGTGTGGTCCTGCCCGGGGTGGGGGCGTTCGGGTCGTGCATGGCGGCGCTGCGCCGGACAGGCCTCGACGAGCCGGCCGCCGAGGCCGCCTCGGAGCGACCCTTCCTCGGCGTCTGTGTGGGGATGCAGCTGCTGTACGAGGGCTCCGAGGAGGATCCCGGGGTTCCCGGGCTCGGCGTGCTGCCAGGCACGGTCCGTCGGCTCCCCGATGGGGTCAAGCGCCCGCAGATGCAGTGGAACACCCTCGACATCGTCGGTGAGCCGGCCCTGTTCGAGAGGGTCGAGCGGCCGGTGTGGGTCTACTTCGTGCACTCCTACGCCGCCGACCCGGGCGAGCACGTGGTGGCCACCTGCCACTACGGGCGGCCTCTCGCCGCCGCAGTCGAGCGTGGCCGTCTGTGGGCCACCCAGTTCCACCCCGAGAAATCGTCCACCGCTGGCCTGGCCATCCTGGGAAACTGGGTCCGTCGCCTCGGCGCCGAGGTGCCAGCATGATCGACCTCTACCCCGCCATCGACCTGCGCGGTGGCCGCTGCGTGCGGCTCTACCAGGGCGACTTCTCCAGGGAGACCGTCTACGGCGACGACCCGGTGGCGGTGGCGCGGGCCTACGAGGACGCCGGCGCCCCGTGGATCCACGTCGTGGACCTCGACGCCTCCCGGGGGCAGGGCTCGAACCGCGAGCTCGTCATCGCCGTCGCCGCCGCCGTGTCGGTGCCGGTGCAGACCGGTGGCGGCGTGCGTGACACCTCGCTGCTGGACGAAGGCGTCAGTCGGATCGTCCTCGGGAGCGTTGCGGTGGGCGAGCCGGACCTCGCCGCCCGCCTCATCCAGGAGGCGCCCGGCCAGGTCGCCATCGGGCTGGACCACTGGGACGGTCAGGTCCGGGTCCGGGGCTGGGAGGACGGAGCGGGCGTCGAGCTGTTCGAGGCGCTGGCCTGGCCAGAGCTCAGCGGCGCGGCGTCGTTCGTCGTCACCAACATCGCGCGGGACGCGACGCTCGAGGGCCCCGACCTCGACGGCTACCGAAGGCTGCTGGAGGTGACCGACACCCCAGTCGTGGCCAGCGGAGGGGTGGGATCGCTCGACGACCTGCGTGCCCTCGACTGCATCGGTGTGTCCGGGGTCATCGTGGGCAAGGCCCTGTACGAGGGGCGCTTCGACGTGACCGGTGCCCTCGAGGTCCTCGCCGGTCCGTAGCGACCACGGAGCGTAGGTGCTCGCATACCTTCTCTCCGGCGTGGGGAAGGTGAAGCACATGCTCTTCGTCCTCCTCGTCCCCGGCACCCTCGCTCTCATCCTCGCCCTCCTGGTGGTCGCCGATGCCCTGGAGCGGCGCTCCTCGCTGTCCCTCGTCCGGTCGTCACTGCGGTCGCCGGTCTCGTGTGAGCTGACCGAGGCGATCATCGCCGCCAACCTGGCGCCCCGCCTCGAGGCCGCCGGCCTCGGCCGCGACGAACATGAAGGCGACGGCGAGGAAGACGCGGCGGGCGTCACCGCCCTTCGGGCCGAGCCGGCGAGCGCCTCGTTGGGCGCCCTCCAGGTCGCGGAGGCCTGACCCTCGGGGCTCGTCGACCCGGAAAGACGATGTGCCACCGTGGCCTGGCCCTGCCACGCTGGACCAATGCTCTCCGTGCGCGATCTCTCGGTGGAGGTGGGTGGTCGGCTGACGCTGGCCGACGCCACCTTCAGCGTGCGCGCCGGCGACAAGGTCGGCCTCGTGGGTCGCAACGGGGCCGGCAAGACCTCGATGCTCAAGGTGATGGCGGGCGCGGCGCCGCCCCACAGCGGCACCGTCTCCATCCAGGGTGCCCTCGGCTACCTCAACCAGGACCCCCGGAACACCACCGCCCTCGACGGCACCACGGCCCTGTCGCACGTCCTGGCCGGCCGAGGCCTCGACGAGATCACCACCCGGATCGAGAAGGCCCGCCTGGCGTGCGAAGAGGACCCCTCCGAGCGCAACGTGGCTCGGCTCAGCAAGGCCCAGGACGCGTTCGAGCACGAGGGCGGCTACGCCGCCGAGGCCGAGATCCGCCGAATCGCCTCCGGTCTCGGTCTGGCCGACGACCGCCTCGAGATGCCCCTGAAGGTCCTCTCCGGCGGCGAGCGCCGTCGCGTCGAGCTGACCCGCATCCTCTTCGCCGGCAGCGACGTCCTCCTGCTCGATGAGCCGACCAACCACCTCGACACCGACGCCAAGGCATGGATCATGGGCTTCCTCCGCGGCTACCGGGGTGCCCTGCTGGTGGTGAGCCACGACCTCGACCTGCTTGACGAAGCGATCACCCGGATCCTCCACCTCGACCGGGCCGGCGACGGGGTTGGGCACATGGTGGAGTACAAGGGCACCTACACCCAGTACCGGGAGGCCCGGGCCGCCGACGAGGTGCGCCTGGCCAAGACGGTGGCGGCCCAGGACGCCGAGATCCACCGGCTGGCGTCGCTGGCCGACTCCATGCGGGGCCAGACGGCCAAGCGGGCCCGCACCGCCAAGTCGCTCGACAAGCGGGTCTCCCGCCTCGAGGGGGCCAAGGTGACCGGCCCGACGCGGGAGCGCAGCATGGCGGTGCGCTTGCCCGACCCCCCGCACGCCGGCAAGGTGGTGCTGGAGGTCGAGGGGCTGGCGAAGTCCTACGACGGGCCCCCGATCTTCACCGACGTGGCCTTCGACCTCGGCCGGGGCGAGCGCCTGATGGTCATGGGCCTCAATGGGGCCGGCAAGACCACGCTCCTGCGCATCCTGGCCGGCCAGAGCGAACCCGACTCCGGCACGGTGCGCTTCGGGCTCAACGTGTCGACGGGTTACTACGCCCAGGAGCACGAGAACATCGCCGCCGGCACCGACCTCCTCACCCACGTCCAGGCCGAGGCCGACCGCCCGCTCGTCGAGCTCCGCTCCCTGCTCGGCATGTTCGGGCTCTCCGGGGAGATGGCCTTCCAGGACGCTGGCACGCTCTCCGGTGGTGAGAAGACCAAGCTCTCGCTGACCCTCCTCACCGCCGGGCGCCACAACCTGCTCTTGCTCGACGAGCCGACCAACAACCTCGACCCGCCGTCCCGCACCGCGGTCGCCCACGCCCTGGGGGGCTGGAAGGGCTCGATGATCCTCGTCAGCCACGATCCGGAGTTCGTGCGCGAGCTGGCGCCGCAACGGGTGCTGATGATGCCCGAGGGGACCCTCGACTACTGGAGCGACGACCTCCTCGACCTCGTTGCGATGGCCTGATGGTGCAGGCGGCCCGCGTCATCCCCTGCCTCGATCTGGATGCCGGGCGCGTGGTGAAGGGGGTCAACTTCCTCGACTTCCGCGATGCCGGCGACCCAGTGGAGGTCGCGGCCCGATACGACGCCCAAGGCGCCGACGAGGTCGTCTTCCTCGACACCACCGCGTCCTCCGACGACCGCGACACGATGGTCGAGGTGGTCGCCCGTGCCGCGGAGGAGGTCTTCATCCCCCTCACGGTCGGCGGAGGGGTGCGTACCGTCGATGACGCCCGTCGCCTCCTCCGTGCCGGCGCCGACAAGGTCGGCGTGAACTCGGCTGCCGTGGCCCGACCCGAGCTGGTGGCGGAGATCTCTGGCATGTTCGGCGCTCAGTGTGTGGTGGTGTCGATCGACGCGCGCCGCACGGAGTGGGGCTTCGAGGTGTACACCCACGGGGGCCGGCGACCCACGGGCATCGACGCCGTGGCGTGGGCGGCCGAGGTGGAGGCGCGTGGCGCCGGCGAGATCCTGCTGACCTCCATGGACCGCGACGGCACGGGCGATGGCTTCGACCTGGAGCTGATCCAGAGGGTCGTCGACGCCTGTGGCATCCCGGTGATCGCCAGCGGCGGGGTCGGCACCCTGCAGCACCTCGTCGACGGCGTCCTCGAGGGCCACGCCGACGCTGTGCTCGCCGCCTCGATCTTCCACTTCGGGGAGCACACCGTGGCCGAGGCCAAAGAGGCCATGGCCGCGGCCGGCGTCGTCGTCCGCCCACCCGACTGACCGGGCCTGGCCCCTCCTGGTTCTGGGCACGTCCGTTGCCGCCCGCGCACCATCTGCGTGCCGAGAACCAGGCGGTACGCACGCCGTCGCCCGGACCCCGGCGTCGCATCGCTCTCCCTCCGCGAGCCAGACTGAGGCCATGATCCTCGAACACGCGATCCTCGACGTGACCCCGGGACAGGAGGCCGCCTTCGAGGTCGCCTTCCGGCGGGCGAAGGCGATCATCGCCGGGGCGCAGGGCTGCTCGTCGGTAGCCCTCCGCCGCTGCGTCGAGCACCCCAACCGCTATCTGCTCCTGGTGGAGTGGGAGCGCCTTGAGGACCACACCGAGGGCTTCCGGGGCTCGGCGGCCTACGAGGAGTGGCGCGACCTGTTGCACCACTTCTACGACCCGTTCCCTGTGGTCGAGCACTTCGAGGAGCTGGAGGGCACATCTTCGCGATGACCCCGGGTTGTCAGGAGACCCGAGCCTCCCAGGCTCGCCGGAGGACGCGCAGGAGGGTCTCGGGGGGCTGGGCGCCGCCGATGCCCCGACCGTCGATGAGGAAGTACGGCACACCGGTGACGTCGATCTCGGTGGCCCGCCGCTCGTCGGCGCGCACCTCGTCGGCGAATGCCCCAGAGGCCAGGACCTCGGTCACCTCGTCGGGGTCGAGCCCGGCCTCCACCCCCAGGCGGGCGAGCGCGGCGTGGTCGGCGATGGGTTCGCCCTCGGTGAAGGTGGCGGCCAGCAGACGCTCCTCGACGCGGTCCTGGATCCCCCGGGCGGCGGCGAGGTGGATGAGCCGGTGGGCGTCGAAGGTGTTGCCCGACCGGACGAGGTCGAAGCGCAGGTCGAGCCCGGCTTGCGCCCCGGCCGCCGTCATGCGGTCGACCATGCCCTGGGCGCCCTCGACCGAGGTGCGGTACTTGCGCGCCAGGCGCTCGACGTAGCGGCCCTCACGAACGCCGGGCGCAGCAGGGTCGAGCTCGAACGACCGCCACACGACCTCTACCTCGTCGGCGTGCTCGAAGTCGGCGAGAGCGGCCTCGAGGTGGCGCTTGCCGATGTAGCACCAGGGGCAGACGACGTCGGACCAGATCTCGACCTGCATGGTGGGTCCAACACGGCGCCGCCCACCGATCATCCCCAGGGTGATCTCCCGAGGCCAGCCGGAACCGAGGCCAGGAGGTGGACCACCCGGCCCTACGATGGGGCCATGGACGCCGCCACGACCATCGATGCGACCGACGACGAGCTGGGCCGCGTCACGTACGACGCCGCCGGCCTGGTGCCCGCCATCGTGCAGGACCGGGCGACCGGCCAGGTCCTGATGATGGCGTGGATGAACGCCGCGACCCTCCGGCGCACCCTTGCCGAGGGTCGCACCGTCTTCTGGAGCCGCTCCCGCAAGGAGGAGTGGGCCAAGGGGGACACCTCGGGCGACCGCCAGTGGGTGCGCGAGGCGTACTTCGACTGCGACGGCGACACGCTGCTCTTCGTGGTCGACCAGGAGGGCAAGGGCGCGTGCCACACCGGTGAGGTGAGCTGCTTCTACCGGCCCTTCGGATCCGGCTGAGCCCATGTTCCGACCCAGCAGGGACGACTTCCGCGACCTGGCGCGGGGACACACCGTGGTGCCCGTGTGGCGGGAGGTCCTCGGCGACCTGATCACGCCGGTGGCGGCCTTCGCACGGGTCGTGGGCGAGGAGCCGGGGTTCCTCCTCGAGTCCGTCGAGCACGGCGAGCGGTGGGGCCGCTTCTCCTTCATCGGCCGGCGGCCGACGGCCACCCTGGTGGCCCGCGGCGCGGTGGTGACCGTCGACGGGGCGATCCCCGACGGCATCCCCCTCGACCGTGGGGTCCTCGCCGCCGTCGAGGCCCTGCTCGGCGCCTACCGATCGCCCTCCCTCCCCGAGCTTCCCCCGCTGCACGGTGGTCTGGTCGGCTACCTCGGCTACGACATCGTGCGCGAGGTGGAGCACCTCCCCGACGTGCCCCCCGACGACCACGGCCTCCCGGACGCGGTGCTCAGCGTCATCGGGCAGCTGGCGGTCTTCGACCACTGGCGCCAGCGGGTGATCCTGATCGACAACGTCATCGTGGAGCCGGGCGCGACCGACCAGGAGCTCGACGCCGCCTACGACGAGGCCCTGCTCCGGCTCGACCAGCTCGCCGCCGACGGTGCCCGCCCGACCGACGAGCCGGTGGTCGACCCGCCCGACCCGGGAGACCCCCTGCCCGAGGTCAGCTCGTCGATGGGGCCCGGCGTCTACGAGGCGGCAGTCGACGTGGCCAAGGAGCACATCCTCGAGGGCGACATCTTCCAGGTGGTGCTGTCGCAGCGCTTCGACCTCACCCTCGACGCCGACCCCTTCGACGTCTACCGGGTGCTGCGCCAGGTGAACCCGAGTCCCTACATGTACTTCGTCCGCCACCCCGACGTGACGCTGGTGGGTTCGTCGCCCGAGCCGATGGTCCAGCTCCTCGGCGGCCGGGTGGTGTCCCGCCCCATCGCCGGGACCCGTCGCCGGGGGGCCACCGACGAGGAGGACCGCCGCCTCGCTGGCGAGCTGGCCGAGCACCCCAAGGAGGTGGCGGAGCACATCATGCTGGTCGACCTGGCCCGCAATGACGTCGGCCGCGTCGCCGAGTTCGGTAGCGTCGCCATGGACGAGCTCATGACCCTCGAGCGCTACAGCCATGTGATGCACCTCACCTCGCAGGTGTCGGGCCGGCTCCGTCCGGGGCTCGGGCCGGTCGACGTGCTGCGGGCCACGATGCACGCCGGCACCGTCACCGGCGCTCCCAAGGTCCGGGCCATGGAGATCATCGACGAGCTCGAGCCCGTCAAGCGCGGCCCCTACGCGGGTGTGGTCGGCTACCTCGACTTCTCGGGCAACCTCGACACGGCCATCGCCATCCGGACCATGGTCGTGCGCGAGGGCACCGCGTCGGTGCAGGCGGGTGCTGGCATCGTCGCCGACAGTGACCCCCAGGCGGAAGAGGCGGAGACCCGGAGCAAGGCGGCGGCGCTCCTCGCCGCCGTGCCCGCCGCTCGCCGCATGACCGCCAAGCGCCACGAGGCTGCGACATGACCGTCGAGGTCGCCGCCAGCGGGGGGTTGGTGCTGGCGCGCGACGTCGTGCGCGCAGCCGGCGACGAGGCCGTGTCCTTCCTGCAGGGCCAGCTGAGCCAGGACGTGGAGGCCCTCGAGGTCGGCGGCTCGGCGTTCTCGCTCCTCCTCCAGCCGCAGGGCAAGGTCGATGCCTTCCTCCGGGTCACCCGGGTCGCCGACGACGAGCTCGTGCTCGACACCGACGCAGGTTGGGGGAGGGCGGTCGTGGCCCGGCTCGAGCGCTTCAAGCTGCGCGTCCGCTGCGAGCTGGCGCTGCTCGACGACTGGCGGGTCGTGGCCCTCCGGGGCGTGGACTGCGAGGGGCTCGACCCGGGACCGGACGTGTGGGCCGTCCCGCCGGAGACCCCGGGGGTCGAGGGGTGCGACCTCCTGGGACCGGGCGTCGCCGTCCCCGATGGCATCGCCACCATCGCCCCCGGGACGTACGAGGCCCTTCGCATCGCCCGTGGCGTGGCCCGCATGGGTCCCGAGCTCGGCGAGTCGACCATCCCCGCCGCCGCCGGCCTGGTCGAGCGCTCGGTCAGCTTCACGAAGGGCTGCTACACCGGCCAGGAGCTGGTGGCCCGCATCGACTCGCGGGGCGGGAACACCCCGGTGCGGCTGCGACGGGTGGTCGTCGAGGGGTTGCTCCCGATGGCGGGCGCCACCCTCGAGGTCGACGGTGAGGAGGTGGGCACCCTCACCAGCGTCGCCCCCGTCGAAGGCGGTGCCGTGGCGCTGGCCTACGTCCGCAGGGGGGTCGAGGTGCCGGGCCCGGCGGCGCTCCGGTGGGGTGACGGCGTCACCCCGGCCACCGTCGAGCCGCTGCCGTAGCCGTCGTGTCCCTCTCTCACGGCCGCGGCCGCCACGTCGTCGTGCTCCTCGCCCCGCTGCTCCTCGCGACCATCGTCGGCTGCTCGTCCCCGCGGGGGTTCCAAGCGCTGCCGGAGCCCGAGACGGTCACCACCCTCGAGGCCACCTCCACCTCCCGGCCCGACCGCAGCCAGGTCCGCCTCCGCGAGGTGCGGGGCACCACGACCACCACGACGGTGGCCATCGTGGGGGCTGGCGGCGACGCCACCCTGGTGGGTCGGGTCGACGGTCCGAACGGGCCCGTCGGGGGGGCGACCGTGCTGATCGAGCGGTTCGTCGGTGGCGAGGTGGCCGCCGTCATGGTGCCGACGGCCCCCGACGGCACGTGGAACCTCCCGGACGTCCTCGGCGGTCGCTACCGGATCCGTGCCTGGCGGGTGCCCGACCTGGCGCTCATCCGGCCCACCATCCTCTTCCTGCGGTCTGGCCAGACGCGCGGCGTCGAGCAGCGCCTCGAGCTCGTCGAGCGCGAGCGGGTCGACACCGTGGCGGCGCCGAACCCGCCCATCGTCGACGAGCCGACCAACCTCAAGGTCCGGCTCTCGACCTGGGCGGTCGACGACGACGGCATCGTGCGATCGCGCCCACGCCCCGGGGTCTCGGTGAGGCTCGGGGGGACCGGCTCCTGGAGCGTTCGCAGCGCCAACCCGGTCACCACCGGCAGTGACGGCTCGGCGACCTTCACGCTGGTCTGCCAGACGACCGGGCGTCAGCCCCTCGTCGCCACCCTCGACGGCACCGACACCGTCATGCTGGTCGTAGCGGACTGCACCACGGCTCCGACCACCACGACAACCACGGACGGGACGGCGACCACCGATCCCGGCGGGGGGTCCGGGACCACGACCACCACGACAGAGGGGAAGACGACCACCACTGCAGACGACGATGGCTGACGCCGTCCGCGCCGTCGCCCCCGCCTCGTGACCCACTACGAGGTGCTCGGGCTGGCGCCCGATGCCGGCGAGGCAGAGGTCCGGCGGGCCTACCTCGCCTTGGCCCGGCGGCACCACCCCGACGTGGTCGCCGGCTCCCCGCCCGCGGAGCGGGCCGACGCCGAGCGGCGCATGCGCGAGGTGAACGAAGCTTGGCGCGTACTCGGCGACCGGACCCGGCGGGCCGCCTACGACCGACGCCTCGCCGGCGGCGCTGATCCCGACGGGGACGCCGAGACCTCGGTCTTCCGGCCCTTCGAGCCGGGTGACGACGACCCCGACCCCCTCGACGTCGCCGACCATCCCTACCGGGACGACCCTGCGGCCCTGGCCCCCGGTCGACGCATCGCCACCGTCGCGCCCATCGCCCTGTTCGCGGCCAGCGTGGGGGCAGGCGCGGTGGGCCTGGCGCTCGGTTCGGCGCCGTTGCTCGGGCTGGCGGTGGCGCTGTTCGTGCTGTCCTGTGTGGGCTTCCTGGTGGTGCCCCTCCTGGCCCTGGCCAGGGCGACCCGCGACGAAGGGTGACGGCGGGGCCCGTCACCGAGCGGGACCCCTCCCACCGCCTCCGCAAGCTCCGGCGGCGGGCCCCTCCCCTCGGTGCCACCCGCCGTCAGTCCGGTTCTGCGGTCTCGGCCTTCGGCCGAGGCGGTTGGTGGGGTGACGGCGGGGCCCGTCACCGAGCGGGACCCCTCCCACCGGGCGGCTACGGTCGCCGTCGACGTCCGACGCCCCTCCAGGAGACCCCACCGTGTCGAAGATCGCCGTGTTCGCGACCATCAAGGCCAAGGCCGGGAAGGGCGACGAGGTCGCCGTCGCCCTGGCCACGATGTTCCCCGTGGTCGAGTCCGAGGAGGGCACCGAGGTCTACGTCCTCCACCGGGTGGAGGGCGACCCCGACACCATCCTGTTCTACGAGCTCTACGCCGACGCCGAGTCCCTCGGCGCCCACGGCGGCAGCGACGCAATGAAGGCGGTCGGGGCCGGTCTCCGGGATCTCGCCGATGGGCGTCCCGAGATCGTCCTCGCCACGCCGGTGCAGGCCAAGGGCATCTCGCTCGAGGGCTGAGGAAGGTCGAGGGCCGGAACGGCTCCGGGCAGTCCGGAGGCCGCCGGTAGGCTGGTCCGCCGTGGGCACCTACCTCGATCGCATCGTCGCTGCCCACCGGGCGGTCACTCGGCGCGACGCGCGTGACCTGGCGACGCTGGTGGCCGCGTGCGACGGCCTCGCCCCCACGCGCTCCTTCGCGGGTGCACTCACCGCCCGGCCGGGTACGTCGGTCATCGCCGAGGTCAAGCGGCGGTCGCCCTCGCGAGGGGACCTGTTCCCCGACCTGGTGGCTGCTGACCTCGCACGCCGCTACGAGGCGGGCGGTGCCAGCTGCCTCTCGGTCCTCACCGACGCCGAGTTCTTCGGTGGCTCGGTCGACGACCTGGTCGAGGCCCGGGCAGCCGTCGCCCTGCCGGTCCTGCGCAAGGACTTCACCGTCGACGACCGCGACGTGGTCGACGCTCGCCTCATGGGTGCCGATGCCGTCCTCGCCATCGTCGCCGCCCTCGACGCTCGCGAGCTACGGCGGGTCATCGCCCTCGGCGGCGATCTGGGCCTCGAGGTGCTGGTGGAGGTGCACGACGCCGCGGAGCTCGACGAGGCGCTCGGAGCCGGTGCCACCATCGTGGGGGTGAACCAGCGCGACCTCACCACCTTCGATGTCGACCGGGAGCTCGCCCTGCGGCTGGCGCCGTCGATCCCGTCAGGGGTCACGAGCGTCGCCGAGTCGGGAGTCCGCCACGCTGCCGATGTCGCCGCCCTGGCAGCGGCCGGCTACGACGCCGTCCTGGTGGGGGAGACCCTCGTCACCAGCGGCGACCCAGGGGACGCGGTCGCCGGCCTGGTGGCCGCCGGCGTGGCGGTGACACCGTGTTCGTGAAGATCTGCGGCACCACCAGCGAGGAGGACGCCCTGCTTGCCGTGGCCCTGGGCGCCGACGCGGTGGGCTTCATCTTCGCCCCCTCGCCTCGGCAGGTGGCCCCGGCCATGGTGCGCGACATCCTCCGCCGGCTCCCGCCCGAGATCCTCACCGTCGGCGTGTTCCGCGACCAGGCACCCGAGCGGGTGGTCGAGATCGTGAACACCACCGGCCTGCGGGCGGCGCAGCTGCACGGCCACGAGTCGCCGTCCGACACGCAGTACGTGAAGGAGCGGGTGCCGGTGGTGTTCAAGGTCTTCGGCGCCGGCGATCCGGCGGTGGCCTCGGCGCGTGACTACGGGGCCGACGTGGTGATGATCGACAACGAGAGCCCCGGGTCGGGCCAGGTCTTCGACTGGTCCCTGGCCGAGGACGTGCCCGCCCGGCTGCGCCTGATGCTCGCCGGTGGCCTGCACGCCGGCAACGTGGCCGCCGCCATCGACCGGGTCCACCCGTGGGGTGTCGACGTCGCCTCGGGCGTCGAGTCCTCCCCCGGGCACAAGGACCCACGCCAGCTGCGCGCCTTCGTCAACGCCGCCAAGGCAGCGGCGCCACCCGGGTACGAGGCCGCCGCCGGCGGCCCCCTGCCCTACGACTGGCGCGAGGAGCTGGCATGACCGACGCAGCGGACGGCTCCCGCCCCGCCCCTGGGTCGGCGGTCGAGGCAACCCACATGGGCGACCCCGACGACCGTGGCCGCTTCGGCGACTTCGGCGGTCGCTTCGTGCCGGAATCCCTCGTTCCCGCCTGCCAGGAGCTCGAAGCCGCGTTCCGCGCCGCATGGTCCGACGACGCCTTCCACACCGAGCTCGACGACCGGCTCCGCACCTACGCCGGCCGGCCCTCGCCGGTGACCGAGGCCGAGAACCTGTCGCGCCGCCTCGGGGTGCGGGTGCTGCTCAAGCGCGAAGACCTCAACCACACCGGGTCCCACAAGATCAACAATGTCATCGGCCAGGCCCTCCTCACCCGGCACATGGGCAAGAAGCGCCTCATCGCCGAGACCGGGGCCGGCCAGCACGGGGTGGCGGCGGCGACGGCGGCGGCGCTCTTCGACCTCGACTGCGTCGTGTACATGGGCGAGGTCGACGTCGAGCGCCAGGCGCTCAACGTCTTCCGGATGGAGCTGCTCGGCGCCGAGGTGCGGCCGGTGTCGTCGGGGAGCCGGACCCTCAAGGACGCCATCAACGAGGCCATGCGCGACTGGGTGGCCTCGGTCGAGACCACCCACTACTGCATCGGCTCGGTGATGGGTCCGCACCCCTACCCGTGGATGGTCCGGGAGCTGCAGCGGGTGATCGGCGACGAGGCGCGGGTGCAGTCCAAGGAGCTGCTCGACGGCGGAGACCCCGACCTCGTCGTGGCCTGCGTCGGCGGGGGATCCAATGCCGCGGGAATCTTCGCCGGCTTTGCCGAGGGCCCGGCCCGTCTGGTGGGGGTGCAGCCCGATGGCGGCGCGGCGATCGGTCGGGGGCTGCCCGGGGTCGTCCACGGGTCGGCCAGCCTGCTCCTCCAGGACGAGCACGGCCAGGTCAGCGAGGCCCACTCCGTCTCCGCCGGGCTCGACTATCCCGGTGTCGGTCCCGAGCACGCCCACCTGGCCGCGACCGGCCGCGCCGAGTACGTCACGGTCACCGACGCCGAGGTCCTCGACGCCTTCGAGCTGCTGAGCCGCAGCGAGGGCATCATCCCGGCGCTGGAGCCGGCGCACGCCATCGCCTGGGTGGCCCGAGAGGCCGGAGGGGCGATCCCGACCGGAGCCACCGTCCTGGTGAACCTCAGCGGCCGAGGCGACAAGGACGCTGAGCAGGTCATGCGCATCCGCAAAGGCACGCGGTGACGCCCACGACGCAGGTCGGCCCGCTCGAGGCCTCGCTGCGCGCCCGTCGCGACGCCGGCCACAAGCTCCTGGCCCCTTACGTCACCGGTGGCCTCACCGACGACTGGACGGAGGTCCTGCGGGCGGTGGCGGCGGCCGGTGCCGATGCCATCGAGGTCGGGATCCCGTTCTCCGACCCGGTCATGGACGGCCCCACCATCCAGGAAGCTTCGGCGACGGCCCTGGCCCGGGGGGTGACGCCGCCCTCGATCCTCCATGACCTCACCGGGGTCGACGCCGGCGTCCCGCTGGTGGCGATGACCTACTACAACCTGGCGTACCGCATGGGCGAGCTCCGCTTCGCCCGCTCGCTGGCAGCAGCGGGGGTGGCGGGAGCCATCCTGCCCGACCTGCCCCTCGACGAGTCCGCCGGGTGGGAGGCCGAGGCCGCCGCCGCGGGCATCGAGACCGTGTTGCTGGCGGCGCCGGTCACCTCCGACGACCGCCTGGGCGAGATCGCGGCCCGCTCCCGAGGGTTCGTCTACGGGGTGAGCCTGATGGGCATCACCGGCGAGCGGGCCGAGGTGGCGTCGTCGGCGGCGGTGATGGCGAAGCGCCTCAAGGCCGTCACCGACAAGCCCGTGCTCATCGGCTTCGGTGTCTCGACGCCCCGCCAGGCGGTGGAGGTCTGCGCCGAGGCCGACGGGGTCATCGTGGCGTCGGCCCTGATCCGCACGCTCCTCGCCGGCGGGGGCCCCGAGGCCGCCGCCGACTTCGTCGGTGGGCTCCGGGAGGCGCTCGACCGCGGCTGACGCCGGACCGCCCGTCCCGCGCTAGTGGTCCTGGGAGGTGCGCTCGTCGGGGTCGACGGCGTGGTCGGCGCGCTCCTCCTCGAGGCTGCTGCCAGGTTCGGTCCCGGTGTCAGTTGGGAGGTCGATCGCTGTCCGGTCGTCGCCGTCCCGCGACCGGGCGTCGGCCACGATCTCGTCGTAGGGGCGGGCCGGCTGGGTGCCATGGGCGACCGGGCGGGCGTGCCAGCGCTCGCCACGCCACCCGCCGAGCAGCGCGCCGACGAGCATGGCGAGGGCGGCGGCGATGCCGGCACCGATGCCGATGTCGGTCCAGGTGTCGGTGCTGGTGGGCACGCCCTGGTCACGCAGCTCGTCGCCGACGGCGGTGGTGTCGGCGGTGAGCGAGGTCACCAGGCCGGCGACCACGATGACGAGCAGGCCGAGCCCGAAGACGACCAGCCCGTGGCGCAGCCCGGCGCGGCCGGCCATGCGCCCGGCGGTGTAGCCGCCGAAGGCGAAGGAGGCGAGCAGCGCCAGGGCCATGGCCGCGGCGCCGCCGATGCCGACGTTGCGCCACTCGTCGTCGCTGAGCCCGGCGATGTCGGCCCCGATCACGGCGGCGATGCCGGCGGAGAGCGCCGCCAGGAGGGCGAGCAGGCCGAAGGCGGTGAGGGTCCCGGACACGGCGCTCAGCGGCGACAGGGTCTCGTTGCCCCGCGGCGGCCTGGCCGCGGTTCCGCGCCGGCCCCGGGGGCGACGCTTGGTCTTCTGCTTGTCCTCGTCGTCCGTGTCCTCCGGGCCGGGCCCGCCGAGCTGCTCGTCGGTTCGATCGGTTGACTCGGTCCGTCGGTCGCCCATCGCTCGCCCCTCCGCCTACTCGTCGCTCGTGCCCTGATGGTGCCCGGGGCGCGCGCTCGTGAAACGCCGCCGGGTGCAGGCGGGCGCGCCCAGCGGCTCGCAGGTGCGCCCGTAGGATCGAAGGCCGTGGAGGGCGATCGTGTCGTGGTCGAGGGTTGCGAGCTGTGCGAAGCGGCGCGCTTCACCCCCTGGTTCCACGAGGACGATGTGTGCTGGGTGGCCGAGTGCGAGGCCTGTGCCATCCCGATGGTGGTGTGGCGCTCCCACGGGGTCGAGCCCCCCGAGACCGAGCTGGAGCACATGCTGGCCGAGCTGGCTCGGGTCGCCGCCGAGCAGTTCCCCGACGTGGGGGTCACCATCGACCGGGTCATGCGTCAGATCCCCAACCACTTCCACGCCCACGCCCGGCCCGACGACTGGTGGGCCCGCCGCCGCGGCCTGGTCTGACCGACGTTGCCGGCGTGGTGTCCGCGACCGGCCGGTTGCGTGATACGTGCCGTAGAGGCGGCCGGGCTCTCCGGCAGTCGGGACGGCTCGAGAGAGGCCCATGGGCAGTGAGGAACGGTGGCGCGACGCTGGCAGCGGACACTGAACACAGACGGCTGCGGCGGCTCGGGGGCGCGGGCGTCCCGAAGTGGATTCGATAGCCGACCCGACTGGCGCGGGAGATTGCTCCGCCCCCACGATCGCGGCGTTTCACCTCGTCGCCCTTCAGCAGCGCAGCGGGATGGGCGGTGGCCGTTCCCGGATGGGGGTGCCGTCGCCCCGGAGGACGATCCAGCGCTGCGGACTCGCAGGTCGGAGGCGGATGGTGTGGTTGTGGGCGAGCTTGTGGTGGCGGTTGCAGAGGAGCACGAGGTTGTCGAGCTGGGTGGGACCCGCGGGGTGGGGAACCACGTGGTGGGCGTCGCACCAGCGGGCTGGTCGGTTGCAGGAGGGGACGATGCAGCCGCCGTCGCGAGCCACCAATGCTCGGCGTTGGGCGGGGGACGGCGTGTACTGGCTGCGGCCGACGTCGAAGGGCACCCCCGCCTTGGTGGACACCGTGGAGGTGGCGCAGTCGCACAGCCACCGTTCGAGGGTGGAGCGGGGTACGAGGGTGCCGTCGTCGAAGGTGGCGGCAACGCCCCGGGCGCCGGCAAGGGCGTCGAGGGGCACGGTGACTATGAGCTGCGCCCGCCGGGGGCGGGCCCGCTCTCGGCGGTCAGCCTCGGCGACGTCGTCTTCGAGGTCCTGGCGGCGGGTGGCCGAGGAGCGGCGCGCCATCTCGAGGAGGGCGGCGGCGCAACGTTGGGCGTGGCTGCGGTGGGCGGCGGGGTCGTGGTCGTCGAGGCGTTGGTCTTCCCGCCACAGCTCGTCGGTGATGGCGTCGAGCTCGGCGAGGAGCTCGGCGCCGTCGTCGATGTCGAGGTCGCCGTCGAGCTTGACCCGGCCGTCGCCGTAGCGGGATGCCCGCACCTGGCTGGGTTCGCCGGTGCCGGGCTCTGGCCCGTCGTCGTTGAGCGACAGCCACCTGGTGACAAGCACTTCGTAGTCGTCGACGCACAGCACCTTGGCCTGGTCGACCAGGAGGGCCTCGTCGCGGGTGAGCGCCACGAGGGTGCGAGGGGTGAGGCACCGCGCCAACGCGCGGGCGTGGCCCTCGCTGACCGCGCCGGCCGCGAGGGCGTCGGCCATGAGCGGGGTGAAGCGGAGCCGCTTGGCCAAGCGCACCCGGCTACCGGCCGTCGCCCGGGCGATGCCGCTGTGGTGGGCCAACCAGCAGCGAACCTTGGCGGCCCCGTCGTCGAGGTACCAGCCGTTGCGGTCCAGCTCGCCAGCCACGGCCAGCAGCGCGGCGTCGAGGCGGGCCTTGGCCCGCTCGAGCTCCACCGCCAGCGCCCGCACGCCCGCCGAGTCGAGGCTGGTGGCGTCGATGGCCACCAGCTCATCGATCGAGGGCACACCAACGCTTCCCATCGAGACGCTTCCCATCGAGACCTCGCACACGGGACCGGTTCACTCGGGGAAGCACCCCCATCGTACACCTGTTCGATTGCCGGGCGCAAGCGTCGTCCGCGCCGGCGAGGATGCACCGCGCGGCGGCCTGAACCGGTCATGCTGGTGCTGTCGTGGTTTGACACCCGGTAGGTCACCGGCTCGCATGAGCTGGTGAGCCCGGGCCTGAGCCCCGGCACCCGACGCCACAAGGAGAGCACATGAACCGATCTGAGCTGGTCGACGCCATCGCCGAGCGCAGCGGGGTCGCCAAGGGCGACGTCGACGCCTCCCTCAAGGGCCTGTTCGACGTCGTTGCCAACGTCGTCGCCAGAGGCGATGACAAGATCTCGATCCCGGGGTGGATCTCGTTCGAGCAGACCCTGCGGTCGGCCCGGACCGGGCGCAACCCCCAGACAGGTGCGGAGCTGCAGATCCCGGCCACCAAGGCCGTCAAGATCAGCGCCGGCTCCAAGCTCAAGGCCATCGCCGCCGGCAAGGAGCCCGCACCGGGCTGAGCGGCGCCCCTCGCGGCACCGTCCCCGCCCGCCCGCCGGCGGGCGGGGACGCGGTCCGGCCGGTCGCACCGTCGCCGGGCCCTAAGGTTGCCGGCATGCTCGAACCCGGCGACAAGGCCCCCGCGTTCACCCTCACAGACCAGACCGGCGAGCCGGTCCGGCTGTCGTCGTTCAAGGGCCGCAAGGTGCTCGTGTACTTCTACCCGAAGGCCGACACGCCAGGGTGCACCACACAGGCCTGCGGGCTGCGCGATGTCCTCCCGGAGCTCGGTGATGTGGCGGTGGTCGGCATCAGCCCCGACCCGCCCGAGAAGCTCCAGCGCTTCGACGACAAGCACGGACTCGGCTTCACCCTGCTCTCGGACCCCGACCACGCCGTGGCCGAGGCCTACGGGGCCTGGGGGGAGAAGTCGATGTACGGCCGGAAGTACCAGGGCGTGATCCGCTCGGCCTTCCTGGTGGACGAGAAGGGCAAGCTGGTCGAGGTCTGGCACAAGATCTCGCCCAAGGACACCCCGGCCAAGCTCCGTCGGGCGGTGGCGTGAGCTCGCTGCCCGCCCCCGTCGACCTGCTGCCGCATCGCCCCCCGTTCCTGCTGGTGGACGAGCTGGTCGCCCTCGACCCCGGGACGTCGGCCACGGGGCGGTGGACCCTCACCGGCGACGAAGCGTTCTTCGCCGGGCACTTCCCCGGCCGCCCGACCCTGCCGGGCGTCTTGATGATCGAGGCGCTGGCGCAGGTCGGCGCGTGCTCGGTGCTTGCCGACGAGCGCTTCGCCGGCAAGCTCCCGCTCTTCGGCGGGATCGACGGCGCCCGATTCCGCCGCCAGGTCGTGCCGGGCGAGACGCTCGAGCTCGAGGTGACCCTCGGGCGCATGTCGGCACGAGCCGGCAAGGGATCGGGGCGGGCCACCGTCGACGGCGAGCTCGCGTGTGCTGCCGACCTCCTCTTCTTCCTGGCTCCGGCCTGACAGACTCTCCAACACGGCCATCGAGGAGGACACCATGACCGCCAGCACCGTGGAGCGCGTCACCGAGCTACAGGTGGCATGGGGGACCCTGGAGTCGCCCCTCGGCCAGCTCCTGGTGGCCGTGACGTCACGGGGCCTGGTGCGGGTGTCGTTCGAGGCCAACGACCCCGCAGCCGTCCTCGAGGTGCTGGCCCGGCGGATCTCTCCCCGGGTGATGGAGGCGCCGGCCCTCGTCGACGAGCCCCGCCGCCAGCTCGACGAGTACCTGGCCGGGCGACGCAAGCGCTTCGACCTTGCCGTCGACTGGGCACTCGTGAGTCCCTTCGGGCGCGAGGTCCTCGGGGCCTGCGCCGCCATCCCCTTCGGGCAGGTCAGCACCTACGGGGCCCTGTCTGCCGCCATCGGGCGCCCCCGGGCCTCCCGTGCCACGGGCAACGCCCTCGGGGCCAACCCGATCCCCATCGTGGTGCCCTGCCACCGGGTGCTGCGCACCGGCGGCGGCCTCGGTGGCTACACCGGGGGGCTCCACCTGAAAGCGCACCTCCTCCACCTCGAAGGCGTGCTCAGCTGACTGCGAGCGGGGCCCGTCACCGAGCGGGACCCCTCCCACCGCCTCCGCAGGCTCCGGCGGCGGGCCCCTCCCCTCGGTGCCACCCGCTCCCAGCCAGTTGAGCACGCCGGCTGGACTCGGCGTGGCCGGTTGCGGACTCGGCTTCGCCGAGGCCACTTTTCTGCTACTGGGGTGGGGGGCCGATGACGAGGCAGCCGTTGTGACCGCCGAAGCCGAAGCTGTTCGACAGCGACGGCCCGGGCTCCCACGGGCGGGGCTCGCGCACCACGTCGATGGTGATGGCGGGGTCGAGGTTCACCAGGCCGGCGGTGGGGGGGATGAGGCGGTGCTCCATGGCTAGGAGCACGGCGGCGGCCTCGATCGCTCCGGCAGCGCCGAGGGCGTGGCCGGTGACGCCCTTGGTGGAGGTCACCGGCGGCCCGGGCGTGCCGAAGACCGTGGTGATGGCCTCGGCCTCGGCCGCGTCATTGAGGGGGGTGGAGGTGCCGTGGCCGTTGATGTGGGCGACGTCGGCGGCTCGCACGCCGGCGTCGGCGAGGGCGAGCTCCATGGCCCGCACGGCGCCGTTGCCGCCGGGGGCGGGGGCGGTGATGTGGTGGGCGTCGGCCGTGCTGGCCGACCCCATGATCTCCCCGTAGACGCGGGCGCCGCGCGCCCGGGCCGCCTCGAGCTCCTCCAGCACGAGCACCACCGCGCCCTCGGCGATCACGAAGCCATCCCGGTCGATGTCGTAGGGGCGGGAGATCCCCGACCCCGAGAGGGCGGTCATGTTGGCGAAGCCGGCCACCCCGGTGGGTGTGATGGCCGCCTCGCTGCCGCCGGTCATCACCGCGTCGCACGTGCCCGACGCGATGAGGCGGGCGGCGTTGCCGATGGCGTGGGTGCTCGCCGCGCAGGCGGTCACCGTGGCCTCGCAGGGGCCCCGCCAGCCGAAGCGCATCGAGACCGACGCGGCGGCAGCGTTGCTCATCATCATGGGGACGAGGAAGGGCGAGACCCGCTTGGCGCCCTTCTCGTGTCGGATGACGATCTGGTCCTCGAGGGTGTGGAGGCCACCGACGCCGGTGCCGATCAGCACGCCGGCCCGGTCGAGGTCGGCGGTGAGCTCACCGGCGTCGTCGAGCGCCATGGCGGCGGCGGCCACGGCGAACTGCGCGAAGCGATCGGTGCGCCGTGCCTCCTTGGGGCCGAACCACGGCGACGGGTCGAAGTCGGTGATCTCGCGGGCACCGGGGGCCGGCTCGGCGAGCAGCCCCTCCCAGAACGCCTCGGTGCCGGTGCCGCAGGGCGCGACGATGCCGATGCCGGTGACGGCGACCCGGCGCCGGCTCACGAGCCCAGCTTGCCCTGGACGAGGTCGTAGGCCTGGCCGACGGTCTCGATCCCCTCGAGGTCCTCTTCGGGGACCTCGATGTCGAACGCCTCCTCGAGGGCCATCACGAGCTCGACGAGGTCGAGGCTGTCGGCGTCGAGGTCGTCGGCGAACTTCGCCTCCTTGGTGACCTGGTCGGGCTCGACCTGCAGCACCTCGACGGCGCACTTCTTGAACGTCTCGAAGGTGTCCTCAGCCATGGTGTCTCTCTCCTGTGGTTCGTGCGGGGTGGTCGGGGAAGTCTGGTGCCTGCTAGTGGCCCATGCCGAGTCCGCCGTCGACCGGCACGATGGCACCGGTGATGTAGGCGGCACCGGGGGAGGCCAGGAACGTGACGACCGCGGCGATCTCCTCCGGGGAGGCGAAGCGGCCGAGGGGGACGGCGGCGGCGAGCTCGGCCTGGCGGTCGGCGCCGAGGGCGGCTGTCATGTCGGTCTCCACCGGGCCGGGCGCGACCACGTTGGCCGTGATCCCTCGGGAGCCGAGCTCGCGGGCGAGCGACCGGGCCAGGCCGACGAGGCCGGCCTTGGACGCGGCGTAGTTCGCCTGCCCGGCGGACCCGAGCATGGCGACCACCGAGGAGACGAAGATGAGGCGGCCGCCTCGGGCCTTGAGCATGGGGCGGGCAGCGCGGCGGGCGACCCGGTAGGCCCCGGCGAGGTTGGTGTCGATCACGGCGTCGAAGTCGTCCTGGGCCATGCGCACGATGAGCCCGTCGCGGGTCAGCCCGGCGTTGGCCACCACGACCTCGACCGGACCGAGGCGCTCCTCGACCTCGCTGAAGGCGGCGTCGACGTCGTCGACCGAGGTCACGTCGCAGCGGACGGCGAGGAGCCCCTCGGGCGGGTCGGAGCGATAGGTGACGGCGACCCGGTCCCCCTGGGCCTCGAAGGCGCGGGCGCAGGCGAGGCCGATGCCCCGGTTGCCGCCGGTGATCAGCACGACCCGGCCGTCGTCGTCGCCCTGCTCGCTCATGGGGAGCCCCATCGTAGGACGGCGCTGGCCCACGTCAGCCCGGCGCCGAAGCCGACGAGCAGGAGGATGTCGCCGTCGGCGATGCGGCCGGCGTCGGCGGCGTCGGCCAGGGCCAGGGGGATCGACGCCGCCGAGGTGTTGCCCGTGCGGTCCAGCACCGTGGCTGCCCGGTCGGCGGGGATGCCGAGGCGGGCGCACGCCGACTCGATGATCCGCAGGTTGGCTTGGTGGGGCACGAGCAGGCTGACGTCGTCGGTCGTGAGGCCGGCGGCAGCCAGCGCCACCTTCGAGGACTCCACCATGCCGCGCACCGCCCGGCGGAAGACCTCCTTGCCGTCCATGTGGGTGAAGCCGCCGAGGTCGGTGTAGAGGAGGTGGCGGGCGGCGCCGTCCGAGCCGAGGTCCCACCCGAGCAGCTGGCCGGGACCGTCGACGGCGTCGAGGAGGACGGCCCCGGCGCCATCGCCGAAGAGCACGGCGGTGCCGCGATCGTCCTGGTCGGTGATGCGGCTCATCACGTCAGCACCCACCACGAGGATGCGGCGGGCGCCGATGCCGAGCATCCCGGCGGCGGCCACGAGGGCGTAGACGAAGCCGGAGCATGCGGCGTTGAGGTCCATGGCGCCGCAGTCCAGACCCAGGGCCTCCTGCACGGCCGAGGCGGTCGCCGGCATCTGTTGGTCCGGCGTCGTGGTGGCGAGCACGAGGAGGTCGACCGAGGTGGGGTCGGTTCCCACGCGGTCGAGGGCGGCCTTGCCGGCAGCGGCGGCGAGGGTCCCGGTGGTGCCGCCCATGCGTCGCTCGGAGATGCCGCTGCGCTCCACGATCCACGCATCGCTGGTGTCGAGTCGCGACGCGAACTCGTGGTTGGTGACGACCCGTTCGGGGAGGGCGACGCCCCATGAGGTGATGGCGGCACCCGTGCCGAGGGGGGTCGCGCTCACTGGTTGACGCGCAGCCAGGCGATGGGCTGGCTCGGGGTGACGCGCTCGCCTTCGACGGCGATCAGCCCCATGACGGTCCCGGCGAAGAGCGAGCGAACCTCGTGGTCGCCCACGTGGCCGACGAGGTCGCCGACCTGCACGGTCGCCCCCTCGGAGCCGCCGAGCCAGGGTTGGGCGGGGGTGAAGACGCCGGCGGTGGGGCTCACCACCATGCGCTCGGTCATGTAGAGGTGCTCTCCGTCGGGCTGGTTGGCGGCGGCGGCAGGCTCGCCGGCGAGGAGCTCGAGCAGGTGGTCGAGGTCGTCGGGGGTGGCGACGGCCACGGAGCGGGTCTCTCGGCTGATCCGCTTGGCCATGCCGGTGAGCACCCCGCCGGGGCCCAGCTCGACGATGCTGTCGACGTCGAGATCGATCAGTCGCTGCACCGACTGGCGCCACCGCACGGGGCTGCACAGCTGGGCCGAGAGCAGCCCGCTCCACTCGGTGGGGTCGGTGTGGGGACGGGCGTCGATGTTGGCCACCACGGCGACATCGGGTTCGCGCAGGGTCACCTGGGCGATGGCCTCCCGCAGGCGGTCGCGCGCCGAGGCCATCAGCGGCGTGTGGAACGCCCCGCTCACCGGCAGCGGCATCACCTTCTTGGCGCCGAGGCCTCTGGCCGCATCGGAGGCGGCCGCCACGGCGTCGACGCCGCCGGAGATCACGACCTGGCCGGGCGCGTTGAAGTTGGCCACCCACACGTCACCGTCGGCCTTGCGGCATGCGGCATCGGCGTCGTCGTCGTCGAGGCCGAGGATGGCGGCCATGGTGCCGGGTCGCTCCTCGGTGGCGTCCTGCATGGCGTCACCCCTGGCGGCCACGATCCGGACGCCGTCGGCGAACGACAGGGCACCGGTGGCCGTCAGGGCGCTGTACTCGCCCAGGCTGTGCCCCGCCATGATCCCCGGAGCGACGCCGACCCGCTCCACGGCGTCGAGGACGACGAGGCTGGCGACGAAGGTGGTGAGCTGGGCGTTGCGGGTCTGCTTCAGCTCGTCGACGTCGGCCTCGAGGAGCAGGCGGGCCACGTCGCGCCCGGCGACCTCGGAGGCCTCGCCGACCAGCTCCCACGAGGGGTGGTCGAGCCATGCCGCGCCCATGCCCGGACGTTGCGATCCCTGTCCCGGAAATGTGAACGCCAGCATCTCAACCCTCTCGATGTCCCGTGCTGCCCGCCTCTTGCTCCGACCTCGTCCCTACCGGGGAGGTTTCACCGAGGCGGCGTGGGCATCGGTCCGCCCTCGGCGGCGCCGAGGCGGCGATGGCGGTAGCCCGCCAGGATCCCGGCCGCGGCCAGCGCCACCAGCCACCACGGCGGTCGCCTCCGTCGTCGTCCCTTCGCGCCCACCTCGGCGAGACTAGTGACTCGGGTCGCCGGGGCCCACTGGGGCCGCTGCGCACCGGAGTCGGGTCCCGTCCTCCTACACTCTGGCGGCGCGCGCGGCGGTGGCGGAACGGCAGACGCGGAGGCCTCAAAAGCCTCTGTCCTTCGGGGCATGTGGGTTCGAATCCCACCCGCCGCACGCAACCCCCGCTGCACGCAACCCCAGCCGCCGCCCTCCGGCGGCGGTGGGGGCACCGTCCCCCGACCCGCCGAGCACCTGTTGTTCCGGTTGCTCCTCGTGTGGGTATGGCCCCGGCATCGATCTCTCAGAGGCCCTCCCGCCCGAGCGTCACAGTGCCTGGGCCGCCCGCCGCCTGGTGGCGCGTGCCCTGGCGGACGGCTGTGGGGCCGACGAGACGATCGAATTGGTCTCCCTGCTGGTCACCGAGGTCGTGACCAACGCCCTCCTCCATGCCCGCACCGAGCTGCGCCTCGACGTCAAGGTTGGCCCGGAGGTCATCCGCGTGGAGGTCGCCGACGGCTCCGCATTCCTCCCCATCTCCGAGGTGCCTGGCCATGACCAGGTCGGCGGCCGGGGCCTCTTCCTCGTCGACCAGCTGGCGTTGTCGTGGGGTGCCGATCCGATCGACGGCGGCAAGGTCGTGTGGTTCGAGGTCGCGCACACCTCCTGACACCGCCGCGGTCTCCGCCCCATCGGATCCCTCAGGTCCTGCTCGGGCGGGCGGTGCGCCGCGCGATGTCGTCGGCGTAGCGGGTGAGGAGGGGCCCGGCGATGGCGAGGGCGAGGACGTAGGCGGCCGAGAGGGGTCCGAGCTGTGGCTCGATCCCGGCGGAGACGCCCAGTCCGGCGATCACGATCGAGAACTCGCCGCGCGAGACCAGGGCGGTGCCGGCGCGCATCCGGCCCGGCCGGGCGATGCCGGCCCGCCGGGCTGCCCACCAGCCGGTGCCCAGCTTGGTGATGGCGGTGACGACCGCCAGGGCGATGGCGACCCCTGCCACGGGCGGGAGGTTGGCCGGGTCGACCTGGAGCCCGAAGAAGAGGAAGAAGATGGCGGCGAAGAGGTCCCGGAGCGGCCCGATGAGGGCCGAGGCACGGTCGGACACCGGGCCGCCCACGGCGATGCCCACCAGGAAGGCGCCGACGGCCGCGGAGACCTGCAGCTGCTGGGCCAGGCCCGCCACCAGCAGCGTGAGGCCGAGGATGCTCAGGAGCAGGGCTTCGTCGGACTGGCTGAAGATCACCTGGCTGATGCGGTGGCCCAGCCGGAGCGCGACGACGAGCACCACCGTGACGGTGGCGAGGGCGACTCCCACCGAGACGAGCCCGCTGGCGAGCGCCCCGCCGGCGAGCAGGACCGCGACCACCGGGAGGTACACGGCCATGGCCAGGTCCTCCATGACGAGGATCGTCAGCACCGTTGGCGTCTCGCGGTTGCCGAGCCGATCGAGCTCCCCGAGGACCTTGGCGATGATCCCCGACGAGGAGATGTAGGTGACACCCCCGAGGAGGATCGAGGCCCGGACGTCCCAGCCGAGGGCCATCCCGGCGACCAGGCCCGGCACGCCGTTGGCGACGATGTCGACGATCCCCGAGGGAAGACCGGTGCGCAGCCCGGCGCCAAGCTCCTCGGCGGTGTACTCCAGGCCCAGGGTGAGCAGGAGCAGGACGACACCGATCTCCGATCCCAGCTCCATGACGTCCTCGCCCAGGTCGATGGCGGCGATGCCGCCGCCGCCGAAGAACAGGCCGGCCACGAGGTAGAACGGGATGGGGCTGATCCCGAGCCGGTGAGAGGTCCGCGCCAAGAAGGCGAGGCCGACGACGACCAGGCCCAGATCGACGAAGATCAGCGCCACCTCGGCCGAGGCGGCAGCGATGACCACTGCGCTACCCGTGGTGGAGGAGGTTGGTGAGATCCTGGGTGCCAGCGGCGGTGCCGACCGTGACCGCGGTGTCGCCCCCCTCCAGGACGAAGTCGGGGCCTGGCGAGGGGATGGTCTCGCCCTTGCGCAGCACGGCGACGATCGACACGCCCGTGCGGGCACGGAGCGCGGCATCGCGGAGCGTGCGGCCGACGGCGGTAGAGGCGTCTTCGACGGTGATCCAGTCGATGGTGAGGCCTTCCACCTCCTGTTGGAGCTCGCCGAGCGCCTCACTCACAGGGGAGGAGCCGAGCACCTCCGAGAGGGTTCGGGTGTCGTCGCCGTCGAGGTGCACGACCTGGCGGCACGAGTCGGGGTCCTCGCGGTCGTAGACGAGGAGCTCGCGGCGGCCGGTGCGGTGCACCAGGACGCCGATCCGCTCGCCCTCGCTGGTCACGAAGTCGTGCCGGACCCCGACGCCCGGCAGCTTGGTCTCACGCACCTCGGCCATGGGGATCCTCCTCGGTCGGAGCGAGGCTACCGGTCGGCGACGGCGCCGAGCGCCCGGCGTGGCGGTCTGGTGGTCGCGGTCCGCACCGCCAGCGAGGTACTGACCCCGAGGAGGAGGACGAGCTGCACCTGGCCCAGGGCGGTCCGCTCGCAGGCGTCGCCGACCAGGGCGGAGATCACGGGGCGGTTCCGGACCTCGGGCTCGATCGAGCACGTCCGGGGCACGGCCAGGTTGAGGGCGGCGAGGCTCGTCAGCGCCAGGCCGGCGCCGGCAACGGCAGGTGCCGCTCGCACGATCGACCGGGCCCAGCCCACGACGAGGGCCGAAGCGCCGCCGGCGGCAGCGGCGAGCACCAGGACGGCCAGGAAGGCGAGGATGGAGTAGCGGGTGATCTCGAGGGGCACGAGAGCGCCATCATGCCTGCCCGCCGTCGGGGGGCGGTGCCAGGGGGTCGGCGCGGGGTCCTTCCGCCCATGCCGTGAGCAGCGCGGGGCCGCCCGCGTCGCTGGCCGTCACCACGATGAGGAGGTCGCCGGGTGCCAGTCGGGTGTTGCCGTCGGGGACGCGCACGCCGTCGTCACGGAGCACGGCGGCCACGCGTGCCGTCCCCGGCAGCGGCACCTCGCGCAGGGTTCGCCCGGCCACCCCGCACGAGGAGGTGATCTCCAGCTCCACCACGTCGACGCCGGCGCTGTCGATCGACACGAGGTCGGCGACGGCATCCCACGCCGTCGTGCCCGCCTCGAGCCCGAGCGCCCGGGCCAGCGGCCCCACGGTGAGGCCCTGGAGAGCGGCGGAGACGAGCACCACGAAGAACACCACGTTGAAGACCAGGTCGCCGTCGGGGTAGCCGGCAATGAGCGGGAAGGTGGCCAGCACGATGGGCACCGCCCCCCGCAGCCCGGCCCAGGCGCTGAAGGTGAGCTCGCGGCGGTCGAAGCCGAACCACGGCAGGCAGGTCAGCACGGCCAGCGGGCGGGCGAGGAAGATCAGCACGCCCGCTGTGGCCAGGCCGGTGATGGCAACGGCCGGAAGCTGAGCGGGGAACACGAGCAGCCCGAGCAGCAGGAAGAGGGCGATCTGCGACACGGAGGCCAGGCCCTCGTGGAACCGCCGGATGGACCGCCGTTGACGGGGCGCGGTGGAGCCGAGCACCAGCCCGGTCACGTAGACGGCGAGGAACCCCGAGGCCCCCACCCCGGCCCCGGCCCCGTAGGCGAGACCGGCCAGCCCCAGGGCGAGCACCGGGTAGAGGGCGGCACTGTCGAGGCGGAGACGTTGGACGGCGAAGGAGCCGGCGGCCCCCACGGCCAAGCCGACGACGAGGCCGCCGCCGAGCTGGCGGGCACCGAACAGCGCCCATTCGGTGACGTCGGGATCGCCCGACCACGAGGCCAGCACCCCCACGGTGAGCAGCACCGCCATGGGGTCGTTGCCGCCCGACTCGGTCTCGAGCAGGGAGTTGAGGCGGCGGGGCGTCGGCGCTCGGCGGAGGACGGCGAAGACGGCGGCGGCGTCGGTGGAGGCGACCACGGCCCCGATCAGCAGGGCGGTGGTCGGTGAGGTGTCGGTGATCAGGAGGACCCCGCCCGCCACGACCAGGGCGGTCACGACGACGCCGACCGTGGCCAGCAACGCCGCTGGGGCGGCGACGCGGCGGACGTCGGTGACCGAGGTGGAGAGTCCACCCTCGAACAGGATCACCACCAGGGCGACCACGCCGATGCGCTGTGCCGCCTCGGCGTCGGAGAACCGGATGAAGGCGAGCCCGTCGTCCCCGAGGAGCATGCCGAGGCCGAGGAAGAGCAATAGACCTGGCGCCCGGAAGCGATCGGCGAAGCCGCTCAGCAGGACGCCGACGACGAGCAGGGCAGCGCCCGCCAGCAGAGCGGCATCACCGGGGAGGGCGGCGTTCACCCGGTGACCGCTCCTCGATCGCCCATGGGCCGAGAGTACTTGCGGCTCGACGGTCGGTCGCCGGCCGGCTACCGGGGGGCGACCGCGAGCAAGGTCCTGTCGGGGAGGGCTCGGGCGAGGCGGGGGACGTTGTGACCGAGGCCGGCGCGTAGGGGCGAGATCCCGGTGACGACGAGGTCGCCCGGCCCGGTCGTGTCCGGCAGCGCCTCCCGGGGGTGGCGCTCGTCGATCACCACCTGTGGGTCGCGGGACCCGTTGACGAGGGTGGGCACCAGGGTCGTCTCCTCCTGGGCGACCACGACGATCGGGATCCCCGCGCCGACGGCGATCCGGGTCGCGACGAGGGCGGCGAGCTCGAGGCCCGGCAGGCCGGCGGGGGTGAGGTCGCGCCTGGTCACGGAGAGGACGACGCGGGCGATGTCGTCGTCTCGGCCCTGCCGGCAGACGATGACCGGGACGGGCGAGAGCGCGAGGAGGGCGTCGACCCGCTCGCCGAAGAAGCTCTCCTTGCGGGTGGTGTAGCCCCGCCAGCCCATCAGCAGGCAGGTCGCCGACTGCTCGACCGCAGCGTGGAGGATGCCGGCGCTGGCGGTGAGGTCGAGGCGAACCACGCTCTGGGCATCAGCCCCCGCGGCGAGGACCATGCGCTCCGACTCGGCGATGAGCCGGGTGCGATGGTCTTCGACCACGTCGGAGCCGGTCTCGAGGTCGAGCACGGTCAGGGGGACGACGCGGCCGCTGTCTGGCCGTGCCAGGAGGGCGCCGATGCGCATGAGCGTCCCGGAGAGCTCTGGGGAGATCACCGGCGCCAGGACGGTCTGGCCGATGGTGGACTCCTTGATGGGAGGTCGCGGGAGCAGGGGGCCCCAACGAGCGGCGGCGAAGGAGGCGACCAGGCACGACGAGAGGATGACGAGCACGACGGCGTTGACGGTCCCCTCGTCGATGAGGCCCACCTGGAGGCCGACGAAGACCACTGCCAGGGTGGCGGCCGCCTGGGCGATCGAGAGGGAGGCCACGGTGCCGATCTCGGCGCTCTGGTAGCCGAACAGCCTCCCGGCGATCACGGCCGCGAGGCCCTTGCCGGTCACGACGACCGCGGTGAAGGCCGCAGCCCGACCGAGTGAAGCAGGGTCGGCGATCGCGACGGCGGGGTCGACGAGCATGCCCACCGAGATGAGGAAGATGGGCACGAGGAACGACGCACCGAAGAACGAGATCTGCGACATCAGCTGACCGCTGTTGGGGATCTGCCGGTTGAGGGCGAGCCCGGCCAGGAAGGCGCCAACGATGGCCTGGATGCCGGCCAGCTCGGCCAGGCCGGCGGAGCCGAAGAGCGCGACGGCGACGAAGAGGAAGCGCACGGTGCGGTCCTGGCCGAGTCCGGTGAAGAACCACCTGGCGACGCGGGGGAGCACCCAGAGGATGACGAACAGGACGGCGGCGACGCTCGGGAGGAAGGTCAGGACGAAGGTGGCGTCGAGCGCGCCCTGGTGGGCAGCCACCACCAGGGCCAGGGCGGTGAGGGCCGACATGTCGGTGACGATCGTGGCGCCCACCGTGGTGGCCACCGCCCGGTTGCCGACCGCGCCCATCCGCTGGAGGGCGGGGTAGGTGAGCAGGGTGTGCGAGGCCCAGCATGAGGCAAGGAGGATGGCCGCCATGGTCGAGAACCCGATCGCCTGGTGGACGACGATGCCCAGTGCGAAGGGGAGAGTGAAGGAGATCGCCCCGAGGGTCAGCGATTGGTTGCGGTGCCGGACGAAGTCGTCGAGGTCGAGCTCGAGGGCCGCCTGGAAGACCAGGTACAGCAGGCCCACCCCACCGAGGACGGCGACCGTGCCGTCCCGCTCGACGACGTTGAGGGCGTTGGGGCCGAGGACCAGGCCGGCGACGATGAGGCCGATGATCCCCGGCAGGCCTGCCCGTTGGGCGGCGATGGGCGCGACAAGCGCGGTGGCGAACAGGACGACGAAGACCAGTGAGGGTTCGTCGAGTGGCAGGCTCATCCCGGGTCACCGGTCGGTGTGGCCACGACCACGACGGTGACCGCACAGGCGTCGAGGACATGCTCCACGCCGTGGCCGAGGAACGGCCGGCCCTCGAGCTGGCGGAGGTCGGCACCGAGGACCACCAGGTCGGCGTCCTCGTCGATCACGGTCTGGATGATCTCGTCGGGCTTGGACGTGCCCCGGCGGACCACTGAGCGGGAGCGGGCGCCGAGCTCGTCGGCCAGGGCCTCTGCCCGTTCGAGGATCTTCGTGGCGACGTCGCCTTGGGCGTCTACCAACGTGCTGCTGCCACCCGATGCCTCGGCGGCCTCAGGAGCGTCGGGCCGACGCCCGAAGACGCCCCGCAGCCGGCGGGTCAGCGCGTCGCGCGCGGGTGCGGCGATGTGGGTGAGGACGACCTCGGTGCCGATGTTGGCGCTCAGGTGGCCGGCGATCTCCTGCGCCGCGCGCGACGGCCTCGCGGCCGAGACCGGCACGACGGCGCGCGCGAACGCGCCTGGCGTCGGTCGGTCGAGGTTGCGCGCCCTGCGCACGATCACGACCGGCACCGACGTCTCCTGGAGGAGCTCGTCGACGACAGGGGAGAGGATCCAACGCCCGAGTGCCTCGTCCGGCGCCCCGACACCGATGGCCCCGTAGCCCAGCCGCGCCTCCCGCAGGATGACGTCGGGCGCGTCCTCCGACGACACCCGCTCGATGTCGGTGCTGCGGTCCCCGAGCACCGAGGTGATGGCCTCGATCCCCTGCTCGTCCACGTCCTTGCCGGCGATGAGGAGCGTGGCTCCCACATCGGGTGGCCACGCCAGGTGCATCACCTGGGCGGCAACGATCGAGTTGGGTCCTCCGGTCGTGGGGAGGAGGAAGCGCGTCGGCTTCACCATCACGTTGCGGCTGAGCGTCTCCTCGCGGAGGAGCCGCTTCTGTTCCTCAACGGTGCCGGCCCACGACCGTACGACCCAGCGCAGCATCGGTCCCGCCATCATCGATGTGACGATCGACATGATCACCAGCACGGTGTACGACGCCTGGTTCAGAACGCCGAGCGACAGCCCGACGGTGGCGATGATGAGCCCGAAGGCGCCACGGGCGTTGAGCCCGATCCCGAGCGCAAGCCCCTCGCGGCCGGGAAGCCGCGCCGCCTTGGCGCCGATCCACGCACCGAGGATCTTCGAGACGCTGGCGACGGCAACGACAACAGCCGACCAGAAGAGGACCTGAGGTTCGGCCAGCAGGGCGAGGTCGACCCGCAATCCCGCGGTGGCGAAGAAGACCGGTGCGAACACGGCGGCCGTCACTGACTCGAGCTGGTGCTCGACCTCGACTTGTCGGAACTTCGAGCGGCCGAGGACGATGCCCGCGACGAAGGCACCGAGGACCGCCTCGACCCCGAGCGCCTGGGTGACGACACCGGCGAGCAGAGCGATGACGACGTAGGTGGTGATCGTGGCGGGTACTCCCGCCTCTGTTCGGCGCAGTCGGCGCAGGAAGACGTCGACCGCTCGTTGGCCCACGGTGAGCGATCCGACGAGGAACAGCGTCATACCGGCGAGCGTGAGCGCCAAGCGGCCGAGGGCGATCTCACCCGCCTGCGCCAGGCCGGCGATCAGTCCGAGGAGGACCCACCCGACCACGTCGTTGGCGATGCCGGCCGCGAGCGTCATCTGACCGAAGTTGCGCCGCATGAGGCCGAGCTCGCCGAGGATCTTGGCGATCACCGGCAGCGAGGAGATGCTCAACGCCGTCGCGATGAAGAGCCCGAAGACGACCTGCTGGTCGGGATCCGCGACGAAGATGCCAGGAAGGAGGAAGCCCACGACGGCGCCCAGCGCGATGGGCACCAGGAGGCTGCCGGCGGACACGAACGCCGCGCCCGACCCGAGGCGGCGGATGAGCGTGAGGTCGGTCTCGAAGCCGGTGACGACGAGGAGGAGCACCACGCCTATCCAGCCGACGGTGAAGAGCATGCCGGACTGCACGTTGTCGGCGGGAAACAGCCAGGCGGTCGCCCCCGGCGCCACCTGGCCGAGCACTGACGGTCCGAGGAGCAGGCCTGCCGTCAGCTCGCCGACGACGGCAGGCTGGCCGATGCGCCGCATGGCCCCACCCAGGAGGCGGGCCACGAGGAGGAGGACGGCCAGCGTCGTCCAGAAGACGAGCAGCTGGTGCTCGCTGGGTGCCACCAGGTTCACGGGCCAGCCTTTCCCCCGGCGGTCGGCTGGCTCCCGGTGCTGGAGGGGGTGCCGCCCGTCTCGGTCACGTCCGACACGATGCCACGGGATGCCTGGTGTGGCGTGCACACCCGGGTGAGGTAGACAGGCGCGTGGACATCACCGCCACCCTCGATGCGCCATGCGAGCCGTCCGTGCTCACCGCCTGGGTCAGCGACCTCGGTCGCTACCCCGAGTGGCTCGAGATCGTCCCGCGCGCCGAGCCGGCTCCGCCCCACGACGGCGATCCGGGTCCAGCCTGGCTGGTCGACTTGCGCGGCCGCCTCGGTCCACTTGCCCGCTCGAAGCGCCTGCGCATGGTTCGCAGCACCCTCCAACCGGGCGAGGCCGTCCGCTTCGAGCGGCGCGAGCTCGACGGCCGCCGCCACTCGACGTGGCTGCTGGAGGCCACCGTCGATCCCCACGACGGCGGCAGTCGCCTCACCATGGGCCTCCACTACGGCGGGGCGTTCGGGGGCCCCGTCCTCGAGCGCATGCTCCGTGACGAGATCGAGCGCTCCCGCCCCCGCCTCCTGGCCTGTGTGGCCGGCGGCCCACCTCCCGAACCCCCGTCTGGGCGGTGAACCTGGCCGCTCGAGCGACCACGATCACCGCCCAGACGCAGGGTGGGGGTAGTCACGGGGCGGCGATGGGGAGGTGGAGGAGGTGCGGCCCGCCCGCCTGCCGGGCGGCGCGCACGGCGTCGCCGACGTCGCCCGCCCGCTCGACCGATGTGGCGGGGACGCCCATGGAGCGGGCCAGCGCCGGAAAGTCGATGGCCGGTCGGTCGAGGTCCATGGCGACGAAGGTGCCGGTCTCGGCGCTGCGGCCGCCCATGCCCCGCAGGGCGTTCTTGAGGATGAGGTACTGGCCGTTGTCGACGACGGCGAAGGTGACCGGTAGGTCGAGGCGCGCCGCCGTCCACAGCGCCTGGGGCGAGTACATGGCGGAACCGTCGCCCACCACGCACAGGACCGGCTCCCGGTCGTAGCCGAGCGAGACGCCGAGGGCGGCGGGCATGCCCCAGCCCAGCCCGCCGCCGCGGCAGAAGAAGTAGCGGCCGGCGCGGGCGGTGCGGTGGTAGCCGCGGACGTGCGACCCCGTGGTGATGGCCTCGTCGACGACCACGCTGTCGGGCGGGAGTGCCCGGACCAAGGCGTGGGCGGCCGCCGCGGGGGCCATCGGCTGCTGGTCGTAGGCGGCCAGGGCCTTGGCATCGAAGCGGGCGGCCGCCGCCTCCGCCGTGGTGCGGGCCTCGGCCAGCGCCGTCTCGGCCGCCGTGGCGTCGACCCTGCCGTGGACGGCGACGAGTAGGGCGCGGAGGGTCTCGGCCGGGTCGCCGACCACTCCGAGGTCGGTGGGCCAGGTGCGGCCCAGCTGGGCGGGGTCGGGGGAGAGGTGGAGGAGGGCGACGTGGGGTGGGACCGCCGGCCCGGGGGTGAAGGGGTAGACCATGAAGGCGCGGCCGCCCACCAGGAGCACCGTGTCGTAGGCGGCCAGGGTGGCGTTGATGCCGGAGGCCGCCGGTGCCAGCGGCCCCGCCCAGAGCGGGTGGTCGGTGGGGAAGACCGTGGTGGAGTGGAGCGGTGACCCGTGGACCCGGCACCCCAGGGTCTCGGCCAGGTTCACCAGGGGGTCCACGCCGGCCGGGGCGACCTCGTCGCCGGCCACGATCGCCAGGCTCCCCACCGGGGCCGTGGCCAGCCGGTCGGCCAGGCGCTCCAGGGTGAGGCCGGCGGGCACGGTCGCCCGGTGGAGCTGCGACGGCGGGGGCACCTGGTGGTCGCCCTCCTCCTCGAGCACGTCCATGGGGATGGATACGAAGACCGGCCCGGCCGGCGCCGAGGCGGCGTCGTGGAACGCCCGTCGGAGCACCGTGCCCAGCTCGCCGAGGGTGGAGGTCTCGTGGGTCCACTTCGATACCGAGGCGGCCAGGCCGACCAGGTCGCCGCCGAGGAGGGGGTCGTGGTGGAGGTGGCGGCGGTCCTGCTGGCCGGCCGTGACCACGAGCGGGGTGCCGTTGGCCTGGGCGTTGGTGAGGTTGCCGACGGCGTTGCCGAGGCCGGCCGACGTGTGCAGGTTCAGGAACGCCGGGCGCCCGGTGGCCTGGGCGTAGCCGTCGGCCATCCCGACGGCCGTCGCCTCTTGCAGTGCGAGCACGTACTCGAGGTCGTCGGCGCCCACCAGGGCGTCCACGAGGGGCAGCTCGGTGGTGCCCGGGTTGCCGAAGAGGTGGCGCACCCCCTCGGTGCGCAGCACCTCCAGCAAGATGTCGCGCCCGCGGGTCATCCCCGCAACCTACCGATGGTCTGGTGTCTCAGGTGGTGGGCGGCTCGTTCACCTCGACCGGTACCCCCGCGGAGGCCGGGGCCTCGCCCCCGACGTTGGGGAAGTGGCACGCCACGTAGTGCTCGGCGCCGACCTGGCGCATGAGCGGCTCTTCGGCAGCGCAGCGGTCCTGCACGTTGGGGCAGCGGGTCCGGAACCGGCAGCCGCTCGGCGGGTCGATGGGTGAGGGGAGCTCGCCGCCGAGGGTGAACTCCGACGGCAGCGCGGTGGGGTCGGGCTTGGGGATCGACTCCAGCAGGGCATGGGTGTAGGGGTGGGCGGGCTCGGCGTAGAGCGTGTCGGAGGGGGCCAGCTCGCACATCTTGCCGAGGTACATCACGGCGACCCGGTCGCTGATGTTCTTGACCACGGCGAGGTCGTGGGCGATGAACATGAGCGTCAGCTCGTAGCGCGCTTTCATGGCCTCGAGCAGGTTGAGGATCTGCGCCTGCACCGACACGTCGAGGGCCGAGACGGGCTCGTCGCAGATGATGATCTCGGGGTCGAGCACCAGCGAGCGGGCGACGCAGATGCGCTGGCACTGGCCGCCGGAGAACTGGTGGGCCCGTCGGTCGCCGACGGTGTCGGGGTCGAGGCCGACTGCCTCCAGCACCTCGTCGACGCGCTGATCGGCATCCTTGCCATCCCCGCCGTCCTTCTTCCCCCAGATGGAGATCCCCTCGCCGACGATGTCTTTGATCTTGCGGCGCGGGTTCAGCGACGAGATGGGGTCCTGGAAGATCATCTGGAGCTGCGTGCGGGTGCGTCGCATCTCCTCGCCCTTGAGCTGGGTGAGGTCCTTGTCGCCGAACATCACCGACCCCGACGTGGGCTTCGGCAGCTGCATGATGGCGCGCCCGGTGGTCGACTTGCCGCAGCCCGACTCGCCCACCAGGCCGAGGGTCTCACCCTTGGCCAGGTCGAAGCTGACGTCGGAGACGGCGTGCACCTTGCCGCCGGCGGTGGGGAAGTCGACGACGAGGTGCTCGACGCGCAGGACGATGTCGTCGCGGTCGCGGAGGTGGGCGGTTCCGCTGCCGGCCACTACGCCGTCACCGCCGACTCGGTGTCGGTCAGGCCGGCGATGGACACAGGGGTGC
The DNA here is from genome assembly GCA_035512495.1 of Acidimicrobiales bacterium. Lineage (NCBI taxonomy): Bacteria > Bacillati > Actinomycetota > Acidimicrobiia > Acidimicrobiales > Acidimicrobiales bacterium. Next base: position 16,011 of record DATKDW010000062.1, on the reverse strand, counting down.
CGCAGGCGTTGACGCCGGCAGCCTCGTTGACGGCGAGGGCGTCGGCGCCGGACTGCGTTCCCACCGGGAAGAAGCAGCGGTAGGCGTGGCCGGGTTCGTCGGCGGGGAACAGGTCGGGGTCCTCCTGGAGGCAGCGAGGCTGCGCGTAGCGGCAGCGCTCGGCGAATCGGCAGCGGTCGGGGAGGTTGGCCAGGTTGGGCGGTCGCCCGGGGATGGCCTGGAGCAGGGTGTGGCTGGGGTTCTCGATCCGGGGGATCGATGCCATGAGCGCCTCGGTGTAGGGGTGGCGCATGCTCTTGAACAGGGTCCGGGTGGCCGCCTTCTCGACGACGCGCCCGGCGTACATCACGACGATCTCGTCGGCGCGGTTGGCCACCACCCCGAGGTCGTGGGTGATCAGCATCATCCCCATGTTCCGGTCGCGCTGCTGGGCCTGGAGCAGGTCGAGGATCTGCTTCTGGACGGTGACGTCCAGGGCGGTGGTGGGCTCGTCGGCGACCAGCAGCTTGGGACCGCAAGCCAGCGCGATGGCGATGGTGACGCGCTGGCGCATGCCGCCCGACAGCTGGTGGGGGTACTCGTTGAGGCGTCGCTCGGGGGCGGGGAGGCCGACGGAGCGCAGGAGTGCGACCGCCGTCTCGTTGGCGTCGCCCTTCGACATGTCGAGGTGGTGGCGGAGGCCCTCGGTGAGCTGGCGGCCGATCTTGACGACGGGGTTGAGCGAGGTCATGGGGTCCTGGAACACCATTGCCATCTCGAGTCCCCAGATCTTGCGCATCTCCTTGGTGCCGAGCTGGCGGAGGTCGCGCCCTTCGAACAGCACGCGCCCCCCGGCGGGGATGGCGGTGCGCTTGGGCAGGAGGTTCATCACCGAGCGGGAGAGGATCGTCTTGCCCGAGCCCGACTCGCCCACGATGCCGATCGTCTTGCCCTGCTCGAGCGTGAAGGAGACGCCGTCGACGGCCTTGACGGTGCCCAGGGGCGTGTCGAAGTAGGTCTTGAGGTCCTCGACCTCGAGCAGGCAGCCCGCGTGCCGGGAGTCCTCGGGCAGGAGCACCCCGTGAGACCTGCGACGGGATGGGGTGCTCACAGGCTGGACTCCTTGACGTCGAAGCGGCTGCGGAGGCTGTCGCCCACGAAGTTCACCGAGAGCACGGTGAGGAACATCACGAGGGAGGGCATCAGGGCCACGTGGGTGGTCCTGCTCAGGTGGCGCTTGCCCTCGGCGATCATCGACCCCCAGGTGGCGTCGGGGGGCTGCACCGACAGGCCCAGGAAGGCCAGCGATCCCTCCAGGACGATGATGATCCCGAGGGCGACGAGCCCGAAGGCGGCCACCGGCAGGATCACGTTGGGCATGATCTCGCGGAAGAGGATCCGGGTGTTGCTGGCGCCCATCGCGCGGGCGGCGAGCACGTACTCCCGCTGGGCGACGGCCAGGGTGGTGCCCCGGGCCACGCGGGCGTAGACCGGGATCGAGAGGAAGCCGACCACCATCGTGATGGCGGTGAGGCTCTGGCCCACGAACGCAACCATGCCGAGGAGCAGGATGAGGCCGGGGAAGGCGAGGATGATGTCGATCGCCGCCATCACACCGAGCTCGAACTTGCCCCGGAAGTAGCCCACCATCATCCCGAGGGTGCCGCCCACGACGATGCCGATGCCGACGGCGGAGAGGCTGATGATCAGCGACACACGGGCGCCGAACGCCAGCCGGGAGAGGATGTCGCGACCCAGCCCGTCGGTGCCGAGCACGTAGCCGTTCTGTCCGGGCGTCGAGAGCTTGTCGGTGATGAAGATGTCGTTGGGCTCACGGAACGGGAGGACGTTGGCGAACACGGCCACGAAGACCACGACGCCGATCCAACCCAGCGCCAGCCAGAAGACGATGCCGCGTGCCTTGCGCTTGAGCTTGTCCTTCTTGGCTGCGGGGATCCTGGGGACCGGCGCCTGGCCGGCGAGCTCGCTGAGCTCGGACTCGTCGCGCTCCCGGTCGATCTGGTCGGAGAGGTGGAGCGATCCGTCGACGCCGTCGGCGCTGGGCGGGGTGCCGTCAGGGCCGGGCCCGGGGGGGGTGGAGTCGGACATCAGTGACGGCCTCCCTGTCGGATCCGGGGGTCGAGGAACGAGTACAGGATGTCGACCGTGAAGTTCACGACCACGTAGGCGATGGTGATGAGCAGGACCACGCCCTGGACGATCAGCAGGTCGCGCTGGAAGATCGAGCTGAGCAGGAGGCGGCCGATGCCCGGGAGGGCGAAGATCTCCTCGACGATCACGGCCCCGCCGAGGAGGTTGCCCACGGTGAGGCCGGCCACCGTCAGCAGCGAGAACGACGATGGCCGCAGGGCGTGGCGCAGCAGGATCCTCCAGGTGGGCAGGCCCTTGGAACGGGCCAGCATCACGTGGTCCTCCTGCAGCGTGGCGATCATGTCGGTGCGCAGCAGGCGGGTGAAGACCGCCACGTTGGCGGTGGCGAGGGCGAACGCAGGCATGAAGACCGACCGGAGGTTGCCCACCGGGTCGGCGGTGAGCCGCGTCCACCCGGTGGCCGGGAACCACCCGTAGCGGACGGCGAAGACGTAGATCAACAGGAGCGCCATCATGAAGTTCGGGATCGAGAGGAGCCCGAAGGTGGTGCCGGTGACCACCTTGTCGAAGGGTCCACCGGCCCGGTAGGCGGTGAGGACCCCGAGCGGGATGGCCACCACGAGGCTCATCAGGAGCGAGACCACGGCGATCTCGACGGTCACCGGGAGCCGCTCCATGATGGCGGTGCTGACCTCCTGGCGGGTCTGGTAGGAGCGGCCCAGGTCACCCTGGAGGGCGTCGCCCAGCCACCCGATGTACCGGACGGGCAGGGGGTCGTCGAGCCGGAGGTCGGCCCGGACCGCCTCGAGGGCGGCGGGCGTGACCCCCTGGGGCCCGAGGACCTGGCACTCCACGCACCCGGGAAGGAGGTTGAGGAGGAAGAAGGTCAAGAACGACACCGCCAGCATGATGGGGATGAGCGCCAAGACCTTCTTGCCGATCATCCGTGCCACGGTGCGACTCCTCCTCTGCGTCCTCTCCCGGGTGCGTGGGCGCTCACGGCGCTACTGGTCGATCCAGACAGCGCCCCATCGGGTGACGGCGTCGGGCGTGCCCGTGCCGCGCGTGCCGTCGGGCAGGGTCCACCCGCCGACGTTGTTGATCTCCGGGATGGTGGCGATCACGGTCGCCGTGCCGCCCGTCCAGAGGTTCGGCACTGCCTCGGCGAAGTGCAGCATGATCGCCTCGGCGGCCTCGAACCGGGTGTCCGGGTCGGTCTCCGTGCGAAGGATCTCGAGGTTCTCGTTGATCACCGGGTTGGTGTAGTTGGTGAAGTTCAGCGGGTTCTCGGTACTCCCGAAGGCGTCGTTGAGGACGTTGTACGGGTCAGCCTCGCCGCCCATCCGCCAGCAGTTGATCATGTAGTCCTCGGCGAAGGCGTTCTGGATGTGGACCGCCTGCTCGACCTGGTTCAGCGACACCTCGACGCCGACGTTGGTCCAGAAGGCCTGGTACGCCTGGGCCAGCTCGATGAGGCTGGGGTCGGGCGGGCAGTTGAACTCCACCGAGATGGGTGCGCCGACGGCCTTGCCGTCGGAGCGCTCGGGGTCGTTGACGTACTCGTCGAGCAGCTCGCGGGAGCGGTCCTCGTCGAGCTTGGGCCACGCCTCGTCGACCGCCTCCGAGAAGAACGGGCTGTTGGGGCTGAAGTACTGGGTCTGCGGCGGGGTGATGCCGGTGCCGCCCAGCACGTCGACGAGGCCCTCCTGGTCGAGGGCGTGGGCCAGGCCCAGGCGGACCCGGGCGTCGTCGACTGGCGGCTTGTTGACGTTGTAGATGGCGCCACCACCGTTGTTGCCGATGAACAGCGTCGTCTCGATGGTGCCCTGCTCCTCGGCGTCGAGGGCCTGGCGCACGATGCTCTGGCGCAGCGTGGTCATGGCCTCGACGTCGCCGGAGAGGAGGCTCTGGAGCCGGGTGTCCTCATCGGGGATGGGCCGGAAGGTGATCTCGTCGAGGTAGGGCAGGCCCTCCTGCCAGTAGCCGTCGTAGCGCTCCACGACCAGGCGGTCGTCACGGCTCCAGGACACGAACTGGTAGGGGCCGGTGCCGACGGGGTTGTCGGCGAAGCCGTCGGTGTCGGCGTCGTACGCGGTGGGCGAGAAGGGCATGCCCGCCGCCGAGGTGAGGCGGTCGGGGAAGGCGGCGGAGCCCTCGGACAGCCGGTAGGTGCCGGTGAGCTCACCCGTGACCTCGAAGGTCTCGACGCTGGCGAGGGCGCCGGAGAGCACGGAGGTCTCGCCCTTGTTGATCCCGAGGTTGTGGGCGATGGCCTCGGCGTTGAGCGGCGTGCCGTCGTGGAAGGTGACCCCCCCGCGGAGGGTGAGCTGCCACTCGGTCAGGTCGTCGTTGGGCTCGAGGCTCTCGGCCAGGAACGGCAGGACCTCGCCGCCCTCGGAGCCGGCCATGAGCGGGTCGTAGAGCGTGTAGGCCACGTTGTAGCCGGAGGAAGCCCAGTTGCCGGTGCTCGGCAGCCAGTTGGCGGTCTCGGCCTCGAGGCCGACGGTGATGGAGCCGCCCTGTTGGGGCTCGCCCTCGTCGCGCGCCGCGGTGGTGGGCGTGTCGCCGTCAGCGGTGGCGCCGGTGTCGTCGCCGCCGCCGTCGTCGCCGCCGCAGGCCGCCGCCAGCAGGCCGAGCGAGACGAGCAGAGCGAGGAGTCGGATGAATGGTGATGACGCCGATCCGGCGCGTCGTGTGACCACGTGGGTCCCCCTGGTGTTGGTTCGTCGGGCCGACCGGACGGTCGCCCGGTCGGAGTATAGGAACCGCGCCTGTGACTGGGGTCACACCGCGGGCCGTGCGTCGGCGGTGACCGCCGTCACGACGGAGGCGGATCGTACTGCCTCCGTCGGCGATGGTGCGCCATCTGGAGGTGCTGCCTCTTCCGGATCTGCCGGAGATGGTCCGTTCGGGTGACGCCGGACGTAGCCCGTCTCTCCGCCTGCGTGGCAGCGCTAGTCTCGGGGCTTTCCCGGAGGTCGCACCACCATCGACATCGCGCTCGGCCTGGCCGCTGCTGCCCTGCTCATCCTGGCCAACGCCTTCTTCGTGGCCGCCGAGTTCGCCCTCGTCGCCGTCGACCGTGAGCGCGTCGAGGTCCTCGCCGCCGTCGGCGGTCGTCGGGCGCGGCGGGCAGCCGCCGCCCTGGGCCGCCTCTCGTTCAACCTCTCCGGCGCTCAGCTGGGGATCACGGTCACCTCCCTCGTGCTCGGCTTCGTCGCCGAACCCACCATCGCCAGGGCCATCCGGCCGATGCTCGGCGCCCTCCCCGAGGGAAACCGCACTGCCACCTCGATTGCCCTCGCGCTGCTGATCGCAACCGTGGTCCAGATGGTGATGGGCGAGCTGATCCCGAAGGGCCTGGCCATCGCCCATCCGCTTCCGACCAGCCTGGCGCTGGCAGGTCCGCTCCGCGCCTACACCGCCGTGTTCGGGCCGCTGATCCGGTTCCTCAACGGGGCCGCCGACGCGACCGTCCGCCGCATCGGCATCGAACCTCGGGACGAGCTGCGCTCGGTGCGCAGCCTCGAGGAGATCGAGCTGCTGATCCGGTCGTCGGGCGAGGAGGGGACCCTCGATGCCGACGCCGCGAACCTGCTTGCCCGCACCATCCGCTTCGGCCAGATGAACGCGGCCGGTGCGCTGGTGCCGAGGGTCGACATGGTGACCCTGCCGGTCGAGGCCACCGTCGCCGACCTCAGCCGCCAGGCGGTCGAGACCGGGCACTCCCGCTTCCCGGTCGAGGGGGCCGATCGGGACGACATCGTGGGCGTGGCCCACGCCAAGGACGTCCTCCTGGTGCCGGCTGCCCAGCGGGCGACGACCCCCGTCACCGCGGTCAGCAGGCCGCCACTCTTCATCCCCGAGGGGCGCGACCTCGAGTCGCTGCTCACCGAGATGCGCGCCGAGGGCATCCCGTTGGCGGTCGTCCTCGACGAGTACGGCGGCGTGGCCGGGATCCTCACCCTCGAGGATCTGCTCGAGGAGATCGTCGGCGAGATCGCCGACGAGCACGACCCGCCTGAGCCGAGCCTGACGAGCTCGCTGCCGACGGGCACCACGGTCGTCGACGGGTCCCTGCACCTCGACGAGGTCGCGGCAGTGACGGGGTTGGTGCTGCCCGCCGGCCCCTACGAGACGGTTGCGGGGTTCGTGCTCGATCGCCTCGGCCACCTGCCGGTGCCCGGTGAGCGGGTCGACCACGAGGGCTGGGAGCTGGAGGTCCTCGAGCTCGAGCGCCGGCGCATCGCCTCGCTGCGCGTCGCCGCGCCCTCGCCGGCGCGCCCCCCGGGCGACGACGGCCTCGACCGGGGGAGGCGCTGATGGGGGCCATCACCGTCGCCGTCCTGCTCCTGGCCGCCAATGCGTTCTTCGTGGCCGCCGAGTTCGCCCTGGTGGCCGTGCGCGGCGCGCGCATGGGGCAGCTCGCCGCCGGTGGCGACCCCCGTGCCCGTGCCGCCGAGTCGGCGGTCAAGGACCTCTCCTTCATGCTCTCGGCTGCCCAGCTCGGCATCACGATGGCGTCGCTCGGTCTCGGCTTCGTGGCCGAGCCGGCGGTCGCCCGGCTGCTCGAGGGGCCGATCGAGGCGCTCGGGGTGCCGGCCGCCGCGACGCACACCATCGCCTTCGTCATCGCGCTCACCATCGTGGTGTTCCTGCACATGGTCCTCGGAGAGATGGTCCCGAAGAACATCGCCATCGCCGAGCCCGAGCGGTCGGCGCTCTGGCTGGCGCTGCCGATGCGGGCCTACACGGTCGCCTTCCGCCCGCTCATCGTCGCCCTCAACGCCGCGGCCAACGTGGGCCTGCGGCTCCTCGGTGTGCAGCCGACCGACGAGCTGATCGTCGCCCACACCGGTGAGGAGATCGCGACCATGCTCGCGGTGTCCCGCCGGGAGGGGCTCCTCGAGGAGGTCGAGCACCGCCTGATGAGCGGCGCGCTGGCATTCGCCGCGCGGCCCGTCTCCGCCGTGATGATCCCGCGCGAGCAGGTCGTGGCCGTGGGGGCGGCGGCGTCGGTGGAGCGGGTCGAGGAGGTGGTGCTCGACAGCGGCCACTCCCGGCTGCCGGTCTTCGGGCGGTCGCTCGACGACGTGCTCGGCTTCGTCCACGCCAAGGACCTCCTCGAGCTGCCCGAGGTCGGCCGTCGCCGTCCCCTGCCTCCGGGGCTGCTCCGCCGGATGCTCGTCGTCCCCGAGGACCAGGAGCTGCAGGCGCTGCTGCGCGCCATGCGCCGTGCCCGGCTCCACTTCGCGCTGGTGGTCTCCGATACGGGCACGACGGCCGGTATCGTCACGCTCGAGGACGTGCTGGAGGAGCTGGTGGGAGACATCCGCGACGAGCACGACGAGCACGACCACGACACGTGACGAATATCACCTGACTCGGGGCCCTAGTTTGGTCAGGGCCTTGGCGGGGAATCGCAGGAACCACGGCGCCACCTCGCGAAGTCTCACCTACGTCAAATGATCGGATCCGCTCCGCGGCTCCAGGGAGTCCAAACCATGCAACGATCGCTCGCCCGCCGGTATGCGCCGCTGGCCGCCCTGGCTGCCGTGCAGCTCCTCGTCATCGCGCTGGCGCCGTCGCGCGCCCCGGACGACCCGGGTTTCACCCAGTTCGCGACCGGCCCCAACGGCGCCCAGCAGTTCGACGGCACCGGGAGCGGTGACGGCACGGGCAACGACTTCTCAACCGGCGACGGCAGCGATTTCAGCAGTGACGGCACTGGTGGGACTGGAGGCACCGCGGGCGGTGGCGGCACCACGGGCACTGGCGGCACCACGGGCGGCGGCGGTGGCGGTGGCGGTACCACGGGCGGCGGCGGCGGCGGTGCTGTCGACGGTGGCGGCGGCGGCGGTCAGCCGGCCGGAGACACCAGCCACTGCGTCGACGGGCGCCAGTTCAACCCGGCCATCACGTTCCACGCGCCGCCGTGCACGCCTAAGTTCCAGGGCGACAACGGCGGCGCCACCTACCAGGGGGTGAGCGCCGACGAGGTCCTCATCATCGACTACGTCGGCAAGGGCAGCGACGCCGTCGACACCATCCTCAAGGCCCAGGGCGCCTTCGTCGAGCTGGAGCAGCGCAGGGCGTACAACGCGGCCGTGATGGACTTCGTGAACGCCAACTTCGAGCTCTACGGCCGCACGTTCCGGATCGAGATCTTCCAGGGCAACTGCGACACGATCCCGCCGAACAACCGGTGCCTGCGCAACGAGATGCGCCAGATCGTCAAGGACAAGAAGCCCTACTTCTTCAAGTGGAACTCGTCGCTGTCGTCGGAGACCTACGACGAGCTGTCCCGCCTCGGCACCCCCAACGCCGGTGGCTGGCACTTCCGCGACTCGTTCCACCAGGTCCGGCGCCCCTTCCACTGGGACGTGCAGATGAGCGGCACCAAGGTCGCCCAGCACGTCGCTGAGTGGTACTGCAAGCAGCTGAGCGGACCGACGGAGTACGCCGGCACCGCCAACTCGCTCCAGAACTTCAACGGCCAGCCCCGGGTGCTCGGCGTGATCAGCACCAACGACCCCGAGAACCAGGCCATGGTCGAGGTCGACCTGCGCAAGGCACTGGGCGGGTGCGGGAAGCAGATCGCCAAGACCTACTTCTATGCCCAGGACATCACCACCGCCGACCAGCAGCGCCGCGCGGCGGTGACCCGCATGCGGGACGACCCCACGGCCACCACCGTGCTCTGCCTCTGCGACCTGGTGGCGCCGATGTTCCTCTACGCCGAGGAGCAGCAGCAGAACTACTACCCCGAGAACCTCATCGGCGGCTTCGGCTTCATGGACGCCGACCAGGCCGCCCAGGCGTACATGGGTCAGGTGGCGTGCCCCCTCAAGGGCAGCCGGCCGTGCAACTTCGAGGACGCCTTCGGCATCTCCAGCATCACCGCCCAGGAGCCCGAGAACAAAGATGCCGGGGCTCGCGTCTGGCAGGCGGCGGGTAGGGAGGGCAACCCGCCCTACAACTCCGTCACGGGCGACTGGGACTACTGGAACATGATCGCCAGCCTCATCCAGGGGGCCGGGCCCACCCTCCACCCGGGCACCATGGAGGCCGGCGCCTTCGCCCAGGGCTTCCGCGGTGGCGGCAACACCGGCCAGATCCGTCGGGGCTTCAGCGAGGGCAACTACACCTGGAACCAGGACATGCGGGTCGTGTACTGGAGCACGACCAAGCCGAGCAGCCGCAACGGTGTTGCCGGAACCTACGTCCAGGTCGGCGGCAGCCGGATCGACCTCGGCAAGTACCCCAACAGCTCCCTCCAGATCCCGGCCAAGCCGCGATGAGCGCCCCCGCGCTCCCGGCCCCGCTCGGCGAGGTGCTCGCCGCGGCCCGGGCGGACAACCCCGTGGCCAAGGCGGGGCGCTTCGCGCTCGTCGTCGTGTTGTTCGTCCTCGGCGTGCAGGTGGCGTTCTCGCCGCCCCTGAGCCTCTTCTTGTTCGGGGTCGCCAGCGGGTCGCTCTACGGCCTCGTCGCCGTGGGCATCATCCTGATCTACCGCACGAACCGGATCATCAACTTCGCCGCCGCCGCCATCGGCGCCGTCCCGGCGATCCTCGCCGTCCTGCTCATGGTGCTCAAGGGCGTGCCGTACTTCGTCGCCCTGCCCATCACCATCGTCGGCGGCCTCGGCCTCGGCGGGCTCACCGACGTCGTGGTGATCCGGCGCTTCTCCAAGGCTCCCCGCCTCATCCTCACCGTGGCCACCATCGGCGTGGCCCAGATCCTGGCCTTCGTGGCGCTGTACATCCCCATCTGGCTGGGGCGCGAGGACATCAGCTCCGGCGTCACCACGCCGTGGACCGATCTCCAGGTCAACACCGCCACCAACAACCTGCTCCTCAACGGCGACTACATCTTCTCGGTGGTCACCGTCGTGGCCCTCGCCGCCGGCCTGGCGTTGTTCTTCCGGTTCACCCGCATCGGCATCGCCCTGCGGGCGTCGGCCGAGAACGCCGACCGCGCCTCGCTGCTCGGCATCCCGGTCGAGCGGGTCCAGACGGTCTCGTGGATGATCGCCGGGCTCCTCGGGGCCATGACCATCTTCCTCCGCTCGCCGCTCGTCGGCGTCCCCGTCGACGGCAGCCTCGGCTACACCGTCCTCCTCTTCGCCCTCGCAGCGGCCGTGATCGCTCGGATGGAGAGCATCCCCCTCGCGGTGGTCGCCGGCTTCGCTGTCGGGGTCCTCGAGCAGAGCTCGGTCGCGGCCACCGGCTCCTCCGACCTCGCCGCCGCCATCATGCTGGCGTTCATCCTCGGTGCCCTCCTGTTCCAGCGGGGGAGCCTGTCGCGGGCCTACGACGCCGGCGTCTCGACCTGGCAGTCGCTCAAGGAGTTCCGTCCCGTCCCCACCGAGCTGCGCAACGTGCGCGAGGTGGTGGTGGGGCGCTGGGTGCTCGCCGGCCTCCTGCTGGCCCTCGTGCTCTTCGCCCCCCTCATGGTCAGCGCCGGCGAGGTCGCCAAGCTCAGCACCATCCCCATCACCGCCATCGTCGCCGTCTCCCTGGTGATCCTCACCGGTTGGGCGGGCCAGATCAGCCTCGGGCAGTTCGCCATCGTGGGTGCCGGCGCCGTGGTCGCAGGCAAGCTGGCGACCGACTTCAACCAGGACTTCTTCACCACCGTGATCGCCGGCGCCCTCGCCGGGGCGGCCATCGCCATCGTGGTGGGCATCCCCGCGGTGCGGATCCAGGGCCTGTTCCTGGCGGTCACGACCCTGTCGTTCGCCGGCGCGGTGCAGTTCTACTTCCTGAAGCGGAACTACGCGATCGGCCAGCTGATCCTGCCGAGTCAGGCCAACGCCCGCGTCGGGCGGCCCATCCTCTGGGAGCGCATCGACCTGGCGCCGGAGCGCAACTACTACTACCTGTGCGTCGTGTTCCTGGTGCTGGTGCTGCTGGCGGCCCGATCCTTCCGGAAGAACCGCAGCGGTCGGGTCCTCATCGCCACCCGCGACAACCAACGTGCCGCGCCGGCCTACGCCATGAACCTGGTCCGCACCCGCCTGGCGGCCTTCGCCGTTGCCGGGGCCATCGCCGGGATCGCCGGGGTGCTGCAGGTGTACCAGAGCCAGTCCGTCGACGCCTCGACCTACGGTCTCGTGCCGAGCATCCAGGTCTTCGTCGCCACCGTGATCGGCGGGCTCACCTCGCTACCGGGGGCCGTGGCCGGCGCGGTGGTGATCGAGGCCGTGAGCCTCTTCGGCGAACCGAGGCTCACGGGGATCTCCTTCCTCGTCACCGGGCCGGGCCTCCTGCTGATCCTGTTGTTCCTGCCCGGAGGCTTTGCCCAGGCGGGCTACCAGCTGCGCGACCGCTACCTGCGATGGGTGGCGGCCAAGCACGACATCCTCGTGCCCTCCCTCGTCGCCGACCGCATGGTCGAGGACACCAGCGACCAGGACCACATCATGGAAGACGCGCAGCACCACGCCGAGGAGCTCGAGTGGAGCGAGCGCGAGCTCACCGGCTCGGGCACCGGGAAGGGGTCTTCATGAGGCTGCGCAAGGGAGGGGCCGAGGGCCAGGCCACGAGCGAGGCCGGCAGCGTGGCCGTCGACCCAGACCCCACCACCCCCATCGACGTGCCCGCCGGGCGCGAATCGGCCCCGGCCGAAGGCGAAGCCCCGCTGCTGTCGTGCCGGGGCGTCGAGGTGGCCTACGACAAGGTGCAGGTGCTCTTCGGGGTCGACCTCGACGTGCAGCAGGGCGAGATCGTGGCCCTGCTCGGCACCAACGGCGCCGGCAAGTCGACCCTCCTCAAGGCCATCTCGGGCCTGGTGACGCCCATCGGCGGCACCATCACCTTCGACGGGAACGACATCTCCCGGGTGGGTGCCGTCGACGCCGCCAAGATGGGCATCGTCCAGGTGCCCGGCGGCAAGGCCGTGTTCCCGACCCTCACGGTGGCCGAGCACTTCAAGGCCAGCACCTGGCTCTACGCCAACGACGACCCCGCCGACGTCAAGGCCCGCATCGAGGAGGTCCTCGATCAGTTCCCCCGCCTCCGGGAGCGCTGGGACCAGATGGCCGGCAACCTCTCCGGCGGTGAGCAGCAGCAGCTGGCCGTGGGCATGGCGTTCGTCGCCAAGCCCAAGCTGCTCATCATCGACGAGCTCTCCCTCGGGCTGGCGCCGACCATCGTCGAGCAGCTGCTGGGCATCGTCCGCGAGATCCACGCCTCGGGGTGCACGATCATCCTGGTGGAGCAGTCGGTGAACGTGGCCCTCACCATCGCCACCAAGGCGTACTTCATGGAGAAGGGCGAGGTCCGGTTCTCCGGCAAGCCCGAGGAGCTGCTCTCCCGGGGCGACATCCTCCGGGCGGTGTTCCTCTCCGGTGCCGACGACGCCGCAGGGGTCGAGGGTGAGGTGTCCGCGACCGGCGCCCCGGTGCCGGCCTCCGCCACGCGCGCTGTTCCGATCTCCACCGAGCCTGCGCTCCAGGTCGACGGCCTCACCAAGCGCTTCGGCGGCATCACCGCTGTCAACGACGTCAGCTTCACCCTCCACAAGGGCGAGACGATCGGGCTCATCGGGGCCAACGGTGCCGGCAAGACCACCATCTTCGACCTCATCTCCGGGCTGCTGGCCCTCGACGGAGGTCGGATCCGCCTCGACGACGTCGACATCACCGGTTGGGGCGCCGACCGCCGCGCCATGGCCGGTCTCGGCCGGTCGTTCCAGGACGCGCGCATCTTCCCGTCGCTCACCGTCGCCGAGAACATCGCCCTCGGCCTCGAGCGCCACATCGAGGTGCGTGACCACCTCGCTGCTCTTCTCGCCCTCCCTGCCATGCAGGAGTCCGAGGAGGACGTCGCCTACACCGTCGACGACCTCATCGAGCTGATGAGCCTCAGCGCCTTCCGCGACAAGTTCGTCTCGGAGCTCTCGACCGGCAGCCGTCGCATCGTCGACCTTGCCATGTCGATCGCTCACGACCCCGCTGTGCTGCTCCTCGACGAGCCCTCGTCCGGCGTGGCCCAGAAGGAGACCGAGGCCCTGGGGCCGCTCCTCAAGCGCATCCAGCGCGAGACCGGGTGCGCCCTGCTCGTCATCGAGCACGACATGCCGCTGATCACCTCGGTGTCCGACCGCCTGATCGCCCTGGAGCTCGGCTCCGTGATGTCCGAGGGCGAGCCCGACGTGGTCATCAACGACCCGCGGGTCGTATCGTCCTACCTCGGCGGCGACGTCGACATCATCAACCGCTCCGGTGCCGCCACCGGCACCTCGGCGAGCGAGCGCGCGGCCGGCGACGACACCGGCTCCACGGCGAAGGCCGATCGAAAGGGTGCACCCGTGCGAGACGACGACGTGACCCCCGAACAGGCCACGGGGCGGCGCAAGCCGCTGAAGGCGTCCGGCCGATGACCGCCCGCATGATCCAGCGCAGCTGCCGTCTGGCCGCGGTGGTCTGCATCGGCCTCGCCGGGGTGGTGGCCATGCCGATGCCCGCCGGCGCCGAGGCGCCGACCGAGTCCGGCTGGTGGTACAAGGCGAAGGCGGGTCTCCTGGGCGCGGCCCCGCTGCCGCCACCGGTGCCGGTCCCCGACGGTGGGCTCTACGTGGCCAACGACCCGAGCGGCCACGTGGCCATCTCTGCCATGCGCTTCTCCGACGACGTCGGCAACGCCACCCTGCTGCTTCGGGTTGCCGGCACGACCCTCGCCGCGCCCGGGGAGCCACCCGAGATCGTGGCGTGCCCGGCCACGTCGGACTGGGAGCCGGTGGAGAACGGCGCGTGGGAGGACCGTCCCGAGGCCAACTGCGACGGCGCCAGCACCGGGGTGCTCTCACCGGATGGCCAGGAGATGACCTGGTTCATCTCGGAGTCTGTCGTCGCCGACGGTGGCATCGACGTGGTGCTCCTCCCTCGTGACGGGGCGCCGTCGTTCTCGATCACCTTCGAGGCGCCCGACGAGGAGACCCTGATGGGTCCCGGCAGCTTCGACGGCGACTTCGGCTCGGACTCCGACTTCGACTTCGACGACGACTTCGACTCCGGTGAAGGCTTCGAGCCCAGCGACGGCGGCGGCTCGTCGGGTGGTGACTTCAGCTTCGACCCCGGGCCGAGCCCCGTCCCGTCCGGCGGCGGTTCGTCGGGCGACTTCTCGGTCGATCCGGCGCCTCCGGTCGAGGTCCCGGACGACGGTGACGACGACGCCATCGCCGCGCCCCCTGTCCCGGGCAGCGGCTCCGGCACGCCCACCGCCCAGCAGGCTCCGCTGACCGACGAGAGCCGCACCGCCCAGGTCGCCGCCGTCCTCACCCTGATGGCCATCGCTGGTGCCCTGTTCTGGCTCGGATCGCAGCCGGTGCGGGCGCCCCGCCTCCTCGGTTCCCTCGGGGGCTCGGGCACGGCAGCGGCCGCGGCCGCCACCACCACCGCCGAGGCATCGATCATCAGCGCGCCGTCCCGCGGGATCGGTCGCTTCGCCCGCCCCCGCACCGCCCCCCCGACCCGCCTCTGAGGCTCACGGGGCCCGTCGCCGAGCGGGGCTCACGGGGCCCGTCGCCTTCGCGCACCGTTCTGGCACCAGGATCGCGTCGGTTTCCAGCACGTTTCTGGTGCCAGAAGCGGGGCTGACGGGGTCCGTCGCCGACGGGTCTCCTCCTCTCATCACAGTCAGACGACGGTTGCGTGGCTTTCTTTGCGGTTGCATGACGCGTACGATGCTCCGGATGCGTGCCCCCCTGGTGTTGGCGATGACCGTCGCGCTCCTGATCTCCGCCGCGCCCGCCGGCGCGCAGAGCAGCGAGCTCGATTCGGCGCGCCGACAGGCCAACCAGGTCGCGAGCGAGCTGGCGTCGGCCCAGAGTCGCCTGGCCGAGCTGCGGGGCGAGGTCGCCGCCCTCGAGGCCACGTACGGGGCCACCGCCGCCCGGGTCGTGCTCCTGCGCTCGTTGGTCAGCGAGGCCGCCATCCTCGAGTTCATGCGGGGCGGCGACATGCTCAAGGTGTCGGTGCTCGACCCCGACCTCGCGGTGTCGGCACGAGGTGCTGTGCTGGCCCGATTCGCAGGGGCCGACACCACCGACGTGGTCGACGAGCTCCGGGCGGCCGCGGCTGACCTCGAGCGCGAGGCCGCCGCCCTCACCAGGGCCCGTGCCGACGCTGCCGACGCTGTCGAGTCGGTTCGCGAGCGGGCCGCCCGGGCCAACGTCGAGCTCGCACGCCAGGAGCGCATCGATGCCGAGCGACGAGCGCGCGTGGAGGCCGAGCGTCGGCGCAAGGAGCAGGAGGCCGCCGCCCAGCGGGCGCGCGAGCGTGCCGCCTCGGTCGCCGCCCCCGACGGGACAGCCAGCCGGCGCACTTCGACCCCCGCCCCCCGGTCCGCCCCGGCCCCGTCGAGAGGCAGCTGGACCTGCCCGGTGCAGGGACCCCGGGCGTTCACCAACGACTGGGGCCAGCCCCGCTCCGGCGGCCGGCGCCATCAGGGCACCGACATCCTCAGCCCCCGTGGCACGCCGGTGGTGGCAAGCGTGAGCGGCTCCGTCCGGGGTCACAACTCCCGCCTCGGTGGCATCTCGTACTACCTCAAGGGCGATGACGGCACCACCTACTTCGGCACCCACCTCGACAGCCTCAGCGGGGCCAGCGGGCGAGTGAGCCAGGGCACCGTCCTCGGCTACGTGGGCGACTCGGGCAACGCCCGGGGCGGGCCCACCCACCTTCACTTCGAGATCCACCCTGGTGGGGGGTCGCCGGTCAACCCGTACCCCACCCTCGCCGCCAACTGCTGACCCCGTCGGGTTGTGCGCGCTGGAGGTCGGGAGACGACGTCTGGGGTGCACATCTCGGGATGGGGCGGTCTGACCCCGTCGGGTTGTGTGCGCTGGATGTCGGGAGACGACGTCTGGGGTGCACATCTCGGGATGGGGCGGTCTGACCCCGTCGGGTTGTGT